>SYEN01000287.1 GCA_005800795.1 Burkholderiales bacterium
CATGAGCGCCATCGATTACAAAATGGATTTACAGCGCCTGCCCGACCCGAATGGCGATCGCGTGAAGATCGTATTGAGCGGGAAGTACTTGCAGTATAAGACTTACTGATAGTTGCTTACCAAGCCGTTCTACTTTCGTGGGCCGAATGGACGGTATTGCTGCTGCTCGTCACGTAGCGGGATTGGCTGCAAGAATCCCAATTTCCTGATGGCGCAGCCGACTTGATTCGAGTTCGATCTTGGGAGTTGTTCAGGATACCGCAGCGTCCCACGAGAAGGACCAATTAGTGGCATAGCTAAGTTGAAGCTACGTGCCTTCGAGTTAGGTAACGCAGCCAAGATGCACGTTAACGGCGATCGCATCGAGGGATGCCCTGTCCGATGCGACCTGAATCAGATAACGGCCGAATTCGCGCGCACGTTGTATCATGCAGCGGAACAATTGCTAGCCTGTTCCGTCGGAGCGATAGTTGGTCGCAACCCGCGCACTGTCAATTGCTATGCGCTGATTGCTACGATGCCGGTATAGACGTCAGTTGTAGCATCCCGAGGACTTGCCGTCCTGGAGCAGGCAATTGTGGTATTTGGTGAAGGTGGAGTGGTCCAAGGGCGCATTGCGCGAAGACAGCCCAACAAAACAGCTATGCAGCATGTTGTTGCTCGCGACGGGGCCCAAACAGACCTTGCCGCATCAACGCACGTAACAGTTTCTCGGGCGGAATCGATTTTCGGTCTGTACCGGGAGATCGCGATCCTGAATGGTTTTTATAAGCGGCAACTGGCCCATTGCTTGGACAGTGATCTTTACGAGGAAGTCAATTTTGTCACGCGCGTGTTTCAGTACCTTCGTCAAGGCATCGGGCATGTGTTGCGCGGGACAGCATACTGGCTAGGGATCGTGGCTAAGATGCGATATTAGCCGCTCGCGGTCACGCTATACATCGCAGCACCAGCAGCTTAGGTCACTTCAGTCAAAGGTTTCGGGCTTGAATTAATCGCAGGCCAACATACCGAGCGTGTAGGACAACATTGACGAGCGTCCCAGACAACATCAACGAGCGTCCCATCATCGAGCTGCGTCAGGATTACTCTCGCGTGTTCTATTTTCACAACGACAGCAAGAACAATGTGCAATTGTTGAGCGCCAACTGGATGGACTGCCATTTTTGATCGCGCGGATGTGAGTTTCCCGCCGCTCAATCCATCGTTACAACAGCAGCAAGTGATCGAAGAAGGCTTCACGTGGTATCCGACGTACGCCGCGCAGGCATTGATCATGAACGAACATGGCTAAAACCCGCGCGACCCGCCGAAACAGCTGCTGGATCAGCCGACGACGACCGCGCGCTGACAGACAAAGGCCGCCATCGGGCCAAGTGCTGAATCGTTCGGATCGGCACGCAGGATAGTGAGCCGCACACGCTCCACCAGCTGCGAGTGGTAGTAATGCCAAGGATGCGGTAGAAACAGTGCAACAGGGCTTCAGGTGTAAACTCATGGGCATTCGCCTGCGTGATCTTCTTCCATGCCTTTGCGAGAAATCGAATTTGCCGATGACTACCAATACTCGCTCGCGAAGGAATGGCCGGACGATTTTCGGGGGTCGCTCCGAATGGGAGGCGCCTTAACGGGGTGCTGGCTGGCACGCAACTGACCCCGCGATGTCTTTGGTGACGCAGTGACCGCCGAAGGTTCGCTGAACACGTGGTTCAGCTCCGACGTGGTGGCGGTGTGCCACGCGCGGAATGAATCCAGCCGGGCGGTGCAGGGCTCTTATGAAGCTTGTTGACGATTCGAAATTTCTACGGACGTAATGCCATGGCCGTAAAGAAAAGTACACTACTAATAACTTCTGGCGGCGTCAAATGCGGCGCTGAAAGAAAGTATCCATTGCAAATGGCGCCGTTGAACAGGCGGAATGCGGGCGCCGGCTCACACACGCACTACCACAACAACACAAACGGCGCCCGCCGAACGGCAATTGCGGCCATGACGGCATTACTGTGCGGGTGGACACCGCTGAGCCTCTCTCAGGCTTTTCCCGCCAAACCCGTCTGCCTCATCGTCGGCTTCGCCCCCGGCGGGCCGAACGACATCGTGGCACGTGGCCTCGCGCAAAAGTTAAGCGAGCAGACCGGACAGCAGTTCATTGTTGAAAACCGCGCCGGCGCGAATACCGCCGTGGCGACCGAGATGGTCACGCGTGCGGCGCCCGACGGTTATACGGTGATGTTTGTCTCTCCGGGGCACGCCACCAATCCTTCGCTGATGAAGTTGAACTTTGATTCGATCCGCGATTTCGCTTTCGTCACGCAGGTGGCGGATACGCAGAATATGCTGGTGGTGCACCCTTCGTTGCCGGTTAAGAGCGTGAAAGAGTTGATTTCGTTTGCCAGGCGCGGCCCGGGGAAATCAACTACGGCTCGTCGGGCGCGGGTAGTACCGGGCATTTGTCCACCGAACTGTTTCAGTTGATGACAGGCACCAGGATGATACATGTGCCGTATAAGGGCGCGGGACCGGACTTGATTGAGTTACTGGCGGGGCAACACGTGCTTTACTTTGGCAATATTGCGGGCCTCATCAGTTATGTGCGCTCCAACCGCATGCGCCCGCTGGCCGTCACCGGCGAGAAGCGCTCGTCCTCCGTGCCGGAAATTCCCACCGTGATCGAAGCAGGCTTGCCGGGCTTTGTGGTGACCGCGTTTTACGGCATGGCGTTGCCGGCGAAAGCGCCGCGTGCTGTCGTCGATAAACTGAACAGCGAAGTGGTGCGCGCGCTGAAGTCGCCCGACTTGAACGCGCGCTTGCGCGACGGCGGCACCGAGCCGGTGGGCAGCTCGCCCGAGCAGTTCACCGCGTTCATGCAGAATGAAATCGCCAAATGGGCTAAAGTGATCAAAGCCGCCGGCATCAAAGGTGAGTAGCAACCCACCGTAATTTAACGGACAGTTTATCTGGGCTCATTATAAAAATAATGAATAAAAACAGATACTTAAGCTATGCTATTTTGCTGTTGCTGCCACTATTCGCCAGCGCGCAAAACTATCCGGTAAAGCCGATACGCTTCGTAGTCGGCTTTCCGCCGGGCGGCACCAATGATCTGGTGGCGCGCGCACTCGGGCAAAAACTCACCGAGCAGACGGGTCAGCAATTCATTATTGAAAATCGCGGCGGCGCCAACACCGCCATTGCCAGCGAAATGTTTGCCAAGACCGCCGCGCCTGATGGCTACACCATCATGCTGAACGCGCCGGGCCATGCCACCAATCCGTCGATGATGAAACTGAATTTCGATTCGATACGCGATTTTGCGTTTATCACGGTCGCCGCCGAGTCGCAGAACTTGTTGGTGATGCACCCCTCGTTTCCGCCGCGCACGGTAAAGGAGTTGATCGCGTTCTCGAAGACGCGGCCCGGCCAGATCAATTATGGTTCGTCGGGTGTGGGCACCACTGTGCATCTGTCGGCGGCGCTGTTTGAATACATGACCGGTGTGAAGTGGACGCACATTCCGTATAAAGGTGCGGGGCCGGCGCTGATTGAAATGCTTTCCGGGCAGTTTTCGCTGTACTTTGGCAATCTGCCTGCGGTCATTGGCTATGCGCGACAAGGGCGGCTACGCGGCATCGCGGTCTCGGGCGCGCAGCGCGCGGCATCCATTCCTGAACTGCCGACGATAGCCGAGGCCGGCGTGCCGGGCTATGAAGTTACGACCTGGTACGGCGTGTCCGCGCCTGGCAAAACGCCGCGCCCGATCGTGGACCGGCTTCACAGTGAAATTCTGCGCGCGCTGAAGTCCCCCGATTTTGCGTCGCGGCTGAAGGATCAGGGTGCCGAACCCAAGGGCACGTCGCCGGAGGAAACCACCGCTTACGTGCAGAACGAAATCAACAAATGGGGCAAGGTGCTGAAGGCGGCGGGGATCAAGGGGGAGTGAGGCGTGACGGGTGAGGGAGGAACATTGAAACGCGTAGCGCGGTTTGGCATGGCTTGGGCTGCGGCGCTGATGGGCTGCGCGCATGCGGCGACGCTGCAAGCTGCGGCCAACTACCCCACGCGCCCCATCCGGCTGTTGGTCGGCTTTGCGCCGGGCGGCACCAATGACATCGTCGCACGCCTGCTCGCGCCCCGCATGAGCGAACAGCTGGGCCAGCAAACCGTGGTCGATAACCGCCCCGGCGCGAGTACCATGCTGGCCACCGAGCTGGCGTCGCGTTCCGCGCCTGACGGCTACACGCTTTTGATGAATTCCGGATCACACACGGCCAATCCTTCTTTGGCAAAGCCCGTTTACGACTCGGTGCGCGATTTTGCGTTCATCACCCTGATCGCCGAGTCACAGAGTGTATTGCTGCACCCGGCCAATTTTCCTGCGCAAAGTGTGAAAGACCTGATCGCCTACTCAAAGCAGCGCCCCGGCGAGTTGCGCTACAGCTCGCCGGGTGTCGGCAGTACGCTACATCTGTCGGCGGAGCTGTTTCAGTACATGACGGGCGTGAAGTGGTCGCATATTCCGTACAAGGGCGGCGGCCCGGCGCTGGTGGCGCTGCTCTCCGGCGAAGTGTCGTTGCACTTTGCCAATATTCCCGTGGCGATTCCGCACGTGCGCGACGGCCGGTTGCGCGCGATGGCATTGTCCGGCGCCAAGCGCACATCCCTGTTGCCCGCAGTTCCACCGTTGGCAGAAAGTGGCTTGCCGGGTTTTGAGGTGACTTCATGGTTTGGCATTGCCGCTCCGGCCAAAACGCCCTCCGCGATCACCGGTAAATTGCACGCCACGATTCTGCGCAGCCTCAATACGCCCGACATGCGTGCGCGGCTAGCCGATCAAGGCGCGGACCCCATCGGCAACTCACCGGAGCAATACACGGCATTCATCCAGAACGAAATCGCCAAGTGGGCAAAAGTCATCAAAGCAGCAGGCATCAGAGCGGAGTAGCCATGCGTGCGCGTCCCTTATGAGCGGTATCTGCGGCTGGGTCGGCGAGGCCGATCCGGCGACACTGCATGCGATGCTCGACGCCATCGATTATCGGGGCGACCGCGTCGATACAGTGTTTGCGCCGGGGGTCGCTCTGGGTTACCGCTGGTGGGGTGGCCGGCCAGGCAAATCACCGGGCATTCATCGTCATGGGCAGCATCTGGTTGCGTGCGCGGGGACGTTCGCGCCGCCCGCCGAATCTCCGGCGGCGGCGCTCACCGGCAAACTGCACGCCGGAGCTGACGGCATGGACGCCCTTGACGGCGCATTTGCTGCTGCGTGGTGGGATGGCGATGCGCGCCGGCTGACCCTCTTGCGTGATCCCTTCGGCGTGCGTTCACTGTATTACGCCGAGCATCGTGGCGTTTTCTATTTTGCGAGTGAAATCAAACAGTTACTGGCCAGCCCCGGTTTCCCGCGCGAGATCGACGACGCGGCCATTCATAAGTATCTGACGTTTTCCTTCGTGCCCGGCGAAGACACGCCGCTGAAAGGCGTGCGGCGTTTGCTGCCGCGGCGCTTGGCCATCTTTGAAAACCGGCGGCTGGTGATCACGCCCTATTTTGAATTGCGCGAAGCGCTCGACGGCACGTTGACCGATCGCGCAGACGCCGCGCGGCTGATCGGCGATCTGTGCAAGGCAGCGGTGGTCAAGCGCATTCAGGGCACAGAGAACATCGGGCTGTTTCTCAGCGGCGGTCTCGATTCTTCTTCGGTAGCGTTGTGGCTTAAAGAAGCGGGCGCGAACGTCAGTGCGTTCACGCTCGACTTTGGCGGGGCAAGCGTGGAAAAAGATCGCGCCATCGAAGTCGCCGCGGCACTAAAAATTCCGCTGCACTTCGTGAAGGTGAGCGGCGAAGATTTACTGCCGATTTTGCCCGATCTTGCGTGGCGTCTCGATCTGCCGTTTGGTGACGCGGTGACCGGCCCGCAATATCTGCTCGGCAAGGCGGCGCGTGCGGCGGGCTGCGACTGTATTTTCAACGGCGAAGGCGGCGATCAATTGTTCGGCGGCTGGACGCAAAAGCCGATGATCGGCGCCGAGCTTTATGCCAACCTGTATGCGAACGACGGCGGCGAAGATTCGCGCGAGGAAATGTACCTGCGCAGCTATCACCGCTTTTACGGCGCCGAAGACGCGCTCTACACGCCTGACTTTCGCGCGCGCGTGGGGCTGGCAGGCCAGCGCCGCGCGTTGCTGTTGCCCTATCTGCATGGTGAAAAAGCCACCACCTTCGCCAACCGCGTGCGGCTCGCGGATTTCGCGCTAAAAGGCTGTCAGAACATTTTGCCGCGCGCCGAACGCATGGCTAACGCCTGGGGTCTGGATGTGCGCACGCCCTTGTTCGACCGCAAGCTCGCCCAAGCCTCATTCGCGCTGGCGCCACAGTTTAAGCTCAACGGCGCAGTGGAAAAGTTTGTGTTGAAGCTCGCAGTGCGCGGCAAGCTCCCGCGCGCCGTCGTGTGGCGCAAAAAACTTGGCATGGGCGTGCCGATTACCGACTGGACGCTGGGACCGCTGGCACCCGCGATGCGCGAGCTGCTGGGCAAGGCGTCGCTGGAGCGGCGCGGGCTGTTTCGCAACGACTATGTTGAACCGCTGCTGCAAGGCCGCAACCTGCCCGGCGAAACCCGCCGCCGCCGCGTCGGTGAACGGCTGTGGGCGCTGGCGATGCTTGAAGCGTGGTTGCGCGTGTTCATCGACGGCGGCGGGAAAAAGCCCACGGGTGAATGGCGATGAAGTGCGTGCGCTGCGGGCACGATAGTAACTTCAAGGAGCGCAGCGGCAAGAAATGTCCGAAATGCAAGGGCACGTTCGCCTTCGAGCCGCGCGACGGCGATCCGTTCACAGACCCGGCGTTTAAAATGCCATCGACGCAGTCTCCGCCAAGGGACAAGTGCGTTGGGGCGCGGAGCATTTGTACTACGAGCTGGCGCGGCGGCAGAGGCCGAAAACCGGTTGTGCTGTCAGTGCATTGATTTTTTTTTCGATCATCACGCTGTTCGTGTTGATAAAGGTCAAGTGGCTGGCCCTCATTCCGCTGATGGTGGTGATAGTGCTGGCCCGAAGCGTCTGGCGTACTAAACAGCGCAAATTCATTCTGCTCGAACAAAAGCTGTTTGATTCGCTGCTGCAAACCTGGGTAAAGGCGCATGGCTAGCCCAAGGGCCTGATTATGCGTGCCATGACCCGCGGCACGTCCGCACCCCAACGGGCGCTGGAAGCAGACATCGCCGATTATTCATTCGACCGTGCGGTGATCTGCGACCGCGCACGAACCGCCGATATTTTGCTCGCCAACAACTTTCATTTTGAAAACAACTGCGCCGTGCTGGCCATCGATGGCTACCCGGAAGCACAGTTTGAAACCGTGCGCGCCATGCTCAAGCGCAATCCGCGCTTGCGCGTTTTCGCACTACACGACGCCAAGGGGAAAGGCTGCCGGCTTGCGCACACCTTGGCCAACGACCCCGCGTGGTTTGCCGGACAGGTGGATGTGGTGGATGTCGGCCTGCGCCCGCGCCACACGCGCGCTTTTCGCGGCCTGTTACAGCCGAGCGTGCAACCCGTGACCCCGGGTAACGGCATTTCATCGAGCGACGCTGCATGGCTGTCCGCGCAAACCCTGGAGCTTGCGGCGATACGGCCTGAGCAGGTGTTGAAGCGCATGTATAAAGCGCTGAACCGCAAGGACTCCGATGGCGATGGTGGTGCCGGCGGCAATGGGGGCAGCAGCAGTAGCGACGACAGCGCGGGCAATGCGGGTTATGCAGGCGGAGGTGGCGCCAGCGGCGGCAGTGGCAGCAGCGTCAGTTACGACAATACGTCGTTTGCGCACGAAGCCAGTGATGGCGAAAGCGATAGCGACGGCTTTGGTTGACGCTCAGCCAGCTGCGCGAACCACGCGCAATCACAGTCGCAATCGAATAGCGGCGCGCATCGCCGGTACGCCGGGCCAATCGCCTGCGCTACACGTCGAGCATGATTGCGTGCCCGCACCGGACGATGCGGGATGGCTGCGCCTCCTGCAAGAAGGACAACTCGCGCAAACGCACGGGCCGTTCGCGCTGGCCTGCGAAGATCGCGACGGCACAGTGACACTGGCGCGTGATGCCATCGGCGAACGCAGCCTGTTTTACACATTGCTGCCGGATGGGCGCGTGATCTATGCCTCGCGCTTGCAGGATATTCTTGCTACGGGCCTTGTCACACGCGAACTCGATCTTACGAGTGTTGCCACCTATCTGTCGTGGTCGTATCTGCCGGGACGCGAAACGCTGGTGCGCGGCATTTATAAAGTCATGCCGGGCGAAGTGGTGCGCGTGAAAAGCGGTAACGTTACGCGCAGCCGCTGGTGGTCGTTGCCCGGTGAGCCGGAACAATGGCGCGATGAAGACGCGCTGCGTGGCGAACTGCGCGAACGGCTGGAAACCGCCGTGCGCCGCCGTTTGCCTGCGGGCCGACCCGTTGGCGCAACACTGTCCGGCGGCATTGATTCCAGTCTGGTAGTGGCGCTTGCGGGGCAGTTGCATGACGCGCCGGTGGTCACCTATTCCGTGTCGTTCGGCGCGGAATACCGTAACGAGTTGCCGTTTAGCGCGGTGGTGGCCCGGCACTGCGGGGTAGAGCAACGCATTGTCGAAATCACGCCACGCGTCGTTATCGATGAACTCGACCGCACCATTGCGCTGCTCGGTGACCCGATAGGCGATCCGCTGACCGTACCCAACGCGATGTTGTTCCGCGAAGCCGCGCGCGAGGTGGGCGTGGTGCTGAATGGCGAAGGCGGCGACCCGTGTTTCGGCGGGCCGAAAAATACGCCGATGGTGCTGGCGGAACTCTTCGGCAATTTGTATGGCAGCGACCCTGCGCGCCACCGCGCGGCAAGCTACCTGCGCGCGCATCAGAAGTGCTACGACGATCTCACCGCCATGCTTGATCCACAAGCGTTTACCGCGATCCCCGCGCATGCTCTCGAAGATTGGGTCACGCCATATCTGCAAGACCAACGGTGGAAAAGTTTTGTCGGACGGCTGATGTCGATCAACCTGTTGTGCAAGGGCGCGCATCACATTCTGGGCAAGGTGGATGCCTTGAGTGGGCCGTTTGGCGTGCTGCCACGCGCACCGTTGTTTGATCGCGACGTGGTGGAAACCGCCTTCGCCATGCCGCCGCAATTGAAGCTACGCGGCACCGTCGAAAAATATTTGCTCAAGGAGGCGGTGCGCGATTTGCTGCCGCGCGAGATTATCGAGCGCCCCAAGAGCGGCATGCTGGTGCCGGTGCAGGGCTGGTTTCGCGGGCCTTTGCTACCCCAGGCGCGCGAACGGCTGCTCGATGGCCTGGCGCCATGGGGACTCTTTCGCCGCGACTATCTGGAGCGGCTGCTCGATGGCCGGCTGCTCGGCATCCACACCCGGCGCGGCGTGAAAATCTGGTTGCTGATTACGCTGGAGGCGTGGCTGCGCGGCGTGCTGCGTGATTAGGGCGAGGGCCTGCTTGCGCGGCATGCGAAAATGGCGGCCCTACCGTGATGCCCGAACGGCTCCTTTGATTAACAACTGTTTTCGATCCATAAAAATATGAATAAAATCAAATACTTATCTATACTAAGCCTTTGGCCCGCTACGATACTGGCACAGGCTTACCCCACCAAACCCATCCGCATCATCGTCGCCTACACGCCAGCGGGCACCACCGACATCCTTGCGCGCGTGGTCGGCCAAAAAATGAGTGACAGCTTCGCGCAGCCGGTGATCATCGAAAATCGGCCCGGCGTGAACGGTAACATCGGCACCGATGTCGCCGCCAAGGCCACGCCGGATGGCCATACGTTGCTGATGGTGACCGCAGGCACGCACGGCATCAACCCCAGCCTTTATCGCAAACTGGGGTGGGACGCAGTTAAAGATTTCGCGCCCATCAGTCTGGTGGCCAACGTGCCGAACATTCTGGTGGTCAACAACAGCGTGCCGGCGAAAAGCGTTAAGGATTTCATCGCGCATCTGAAAGCCAACCCGGACAAATTCAACTACGGCACACCCGGTAACGGCAGCACTGGCCACCTGTCGATGGAAATGTTCAAAGCCATGACTGGCACGCGCGTACAGCACATACCGTACAAAGGCAGCGCGGGGGTGCTCGCCGACGTCATCGGCGGCCAGATCGCCGCCACCATCGACAACCTGCCGCCCTATTTGCCGCAGGTCAAAGCCGGCAAGATTCGCGGCCTTGCGGTGACATCCGCCAAACGCTCGGCGGTGGTACCGGACATCCCCACTATTGCCGAAGCTGCAGTGGCAGGCTACAGCGCGGGCTCGTGGTTCGGGCTGGTGGCGCCCGCGGGTGTGCCCAAGCCGGTGATCGACAAACTCGCCGCCGAGACGCAGCGCATTCTGAAATTGCCGGATGTCGCTGAGCGCGTTGCAGGGCTGGGCGCCGAAGCCGTGGGCGGCACGCCGGAGCAGTTTGCGGGGTACATTAAGTCGGAGATTGCCAAGTGGGCCAAGGTGGTTAAAGAAGCCAATGTAGAGCTGCAATGAGCAATAGACCGTGATCCGCGACCCCGTATCCTTCCAAATTCTTCTCGACACCATTGCGCGTCTCGTGCGCGAGAAACTGATTCCGCGTGAGCGCGAAGTCACCGAAACCGATGAAATCCCTGCCGACATCATGGCCGAGATGCGGCGCATGGGCTTGTTCGGGCTGACTATTCCCGAGGAGTACGGCGGGTTGGGGCTGACCACCGAGGAAGAGGCGTTGACGAGCATGGCGCTGTGCGAGGCGTCACCGGTGTTTCGCTCGATCATGGGCACCAACAACGGCATCGGCGGCATGGGCATTGTGATCGACGGCACTGACGCGCAGAAGCAGAAATATCTGCCTCGGCTGGCGACGGGGGAAATCATCGGCTCGTTCGCGCTGACCGAGCCGGGTTCCGGCTCCGATGCGGGCGCGCTGAGCACGCGCGCCGAGATGCACGGCGATCATTACGTCGTGAACGGCGCCAAGCGTTACATCACCAACGCGCCGGAGGCGAACATCTTTACGCTGATGGCGCGCACCGATCCGAACAGTAAAGATGCGCGGGGCGTGTCGGCATTTATTGTCGAGCGCGATTCGCCGGGCCTTAGCGTCGGCAAACCGGATCGCAAAATGGGCCAGCGCGGTTCGCACACGGCGGATGTGATTTTCGAGAACGTGCGCGTGCCCGCTGAAAATGTGATCGGCGGCGTGGAAGGCATGGGATTCAAGACGGCGATGAAAGTGCTTGATCGTGCGCGGCTCAACATAGCGTCGGTGTGCACGGGTGTCGCGCAGCGGTGTTTGAACGAGGCGCTGGCCTATGCGAAAGAGCGTCAGCAGTTCGGCAAACCCATCGCGGATTTTCAGTTGATACAGGCGATGCTCGCCGATTCACACACCGAAATTTATGCTGCGCGCAGCATGATTCTGGAAGCTGCGAGGAAACGTGACACCGGTGCCAACATCACGCTGGAGGCGTCGTGCTGCAAGCTCTTTTCCTCGGAAATGGTAGGGCGCGTGGCGGATCGCGCGGTGCAAATCCATGGCGGCGCGGGGTATATGCAGGAATATGCGGTGGAGCGGTTGTACCGCGATGTGCGCTTGTTCCGTATATTCGAGGGCACGACACAGATACAGCAGTTGGTGATTGCGCGGCATTTGTTACGTGAGGGGTAAGGCAAAAGTGCGCTGATGCAGAATGGCGCAGATTTGAACAGACGAGCGCCGCTTGACCTCACCCGTCGTTGCGGGCTTGGCCCGGAGCCCAGGATGTCAACCGGCGCGTAGCGCGCGATTACAGCCTTGGCCGGATTGACGGTGTTGGTGTAGTGACCATCGCAGTGATAAGGAGAAGTGAAGATGTCAAGTAAAGCCAAAATGCTGGCAGTCGCACTGCTGGCAATTCTACCTGCGCAAGCTCTCGCACAAACCTACCCCAACAAGCCCGTCCGCATGGTAGTGCCCTTTGCCCCTGGCGGTACAGGCGAATTTTTGTCTCGCAGCATTACGCCGCGCATGGGGGAGTTATTGGGGCAACAGTTCATCGTGGATTTTCGCGGAGGCGCGGGTACCACGCTTGCCGCCGGGCTGGTGGCCACGGCGCCCGCCGACGGGTACACCGTGTTCATTCAGACGTTCACCACGCAAGCCATCAACGACAGCCTTTACACCAAGCTCGCCTACAACACGCGCCGCGATTTCGCGTCAGTGGGGCTGATTGGCGTGATACCGATTGTGCTGGGCGCACATCCGTCGCTGCCCGCGCGTAATGCGAAGGAGTTGATGGCGTTGTCGCAGGCGCGTCCGGGCTCGCTCAATTTCGGCACGGCTGGCATCGGCACCTCGTCGCACTTCGCGGTGGAATTGTTCAAACTGGTGTCGAAAGCTGATCTCACGCACATTCCGTACAAAGGTGCGGGGCCTGCTACCATCGATGCCATGGCGGGCTTTATTCCGCTGGTGGCCGATGCGATCACATCGATGAAGCCGCATCTCGATAGCGGCAAAATCAAGGGCATCGCCATCGGCAGTGCCCAGCGTTCGGAAGGCGCGCCGAATCTGGCGACATTTGCCGAATCGGGTTATCCCGGATTTGAAGCGAGTTCGTGGTGGGGCGTACTCGCGCCCGCCCGCACGCCGGCGGCGATCATCACACGCCTGAATGCGGAAATGAACAAGTCGCTGGAGGATGAAGGCGTGAAAAAACGCCTGCTGTCACACGGCACGACGCTGAAGCTCGGCGCACCCGCGCTGGGCGATGAGTTGATGAACTCGGAGCGTGAAAAGTGGGCCAAGGTAGTCAAGGCTACTGGCGCTCGCGTCGATTGAGGTTACATGTAAGTAATTGTTTTTATTGAATTTTTTTGTAGGGGATATATCGTGGCATTTGGAAAGCTGATCGAGGAGTTTCAACAAAGAACCGCTGAAGTGCTGGCGATGGGCGGCAAGGAAAAGCTCGCCAAGCGCAAAGCGGAGGGGCATCTGAACGCGCGCGAACGTATCGACTATCTGCTCGACAAGGACAGCTTTCTGGAGTCTGGCCGCTTCGCGCGCAGCAACCGGCCCGAGGTCAAACACAAGACGCCGGCGGATGGCAAAGTGGCGGGCTTCGGCAAGATCAACGGGCGTGACGTGGGGCTGGTGTCGAACGATTTCACCGTGCTGGGTGCATCGAGTGCGGTGATCAACATGAAGAAGATCAAGCATGTGAAGCAGGTCGCGGCCAAACGCGGCATGCCCCTGGTGCTGCTGGGCGAATCCAGCGGGGCACGCATGCCCGATCGCATGGGCGCCGCGGGCCGCGGCATCATCGCGCAAGACCCCACCGAGTATCAGCGCTTGCGCGAGGCGCCGTGGTGTTCCGCATTGCTCGGCCAGTGTTACGGCTCATCGACGTGGTATTCGGCGATGTCGGATTTTGTGGTGATGCGCAAGGGCGCGATCATGGCCATCGCCAGCCCCAATGTGACTTCGATTGCGATCAACAAACCGATCACCGCCGAAGAACTGGGTGGCTGGAAATTGCTGACCGGTATTTCGGGTCTGGCCGACATGGCTGTAGATACTGACGAGCAGTGCCTCGACGCCATCAAGAAATTTCTCTCGTATCTGCCCAGTCACAACATGGAGGCGCCGCCCGTAGCGCCGGTGCCACCGGGCTCGGACGATGCCAGTAAAACGATACTCGACATCATTCCCGAGTCGCGTAACCAGGTGTACGACTCACGCAAAATCATCAAAGCCATAGCCGACAAGGATTCGACATTTGAGCTGAAGGAGCGCTATGGCAAATCACTGGCCACAGTGCTGGGGCGGCTGGATGGCAAGAGTGTCGGCTTCATTGCCAACAACCCATTGTTCAAGGGCGGCGCGCTGGATGCCGACGCGTGCAACAAGGTCACCAGCTTCATGGTGCTGTGCGATTCGTACAACATTCCGCTGGTGTATCTGGTCGATGTGCCGGGCTTTTTGATTGGGCTCGAAGGCGAGCTGCGCGGCATGCCGGGCAAGGTGATCAACTGGATGAACGCGATGACGCTGGTCACCGTACCCAAAATCACCGTGATGATGCGCAAGAACTACGGGCAAGCGTTCATCAACATGGCCGGCGGCAAAAACGCCGATGAAATCGCCTGCTGGCCGACAGCGGATCTGGGTTTTATGGACCCGGCGGTATCGGTCAACGTGCTCTACGGCGTGAAGTTCGAAGACGACCCCGAGCGTTTCAAAAAACTCAAGGCCGAAGTCGAGCGCGATACCTCGGCGTGGGGGTTGGCGGAATTGTATGAGGCGCAAAACGTGATCGACCCGCGCGACACCCGCGACTATTTGATACGCACCCTTGAGGTGCATCGACTGCGACTCAAAAACGGTGTAGGCGAGCATTTGTTGCGGAATTGGCCAACGAGTTATTAGACCGCGCGGCCGTGCGCCGGAACACACGCCGGTGTGTGCTACTCACGGGCGGGGCCAGCTTGCTGCAAGGTTGCTCGCCGCTGGCGTTGGTCAATGGCTTAACGCCATCCAGTACCTACATCCCGCACGCGAACCTCCGTTATGGCCCGCAAGCGCGGCACGCACTTGATGTCTACCGGCCCGCGGGCGTGCTGGAGGCTGCGCCAGTAGTGGTGTTTTTCTATGGCGGCAACTGGAATAGCGGCAACCGCGGTGACTACCGCTTCGTCGGGGAAGCGCTTGCGTCAAAAGGTTTCGTGGCGGTGTTGCCCGATTACCGCCTGTATCCCGAAGTGCGCTATCCGGATTTTTTGGCGGATTGCGCATTGGCTGTGCGCTGGGTCTTCGAGCACATTACGGGCTTCGACGGCAATATTCGCAGCCTATTCCTGATGGGGTACTCCGCCGGCGCCTATAACGCGGCGATGTTGGCGTTAAACCCGCACTATTTGCGTGCCGCTGGCACCGAGCCGGGGCGTTTGCGCGGCTGGATCGGCCTTGC
>SYEN01000288.1 GCA_005800795.1 Burkholderiales bacterium
AGGATGCGGATACGACGACAAACCTTTGCCATCCACTTCCTGCCGGAAGCTAACGAGCTGTTCTTCGCTGATGCGGCCTTCGAGAAACGCGCGCGCGTAGACGCCGGGCGCGGAATGGCCCTGAAAGAAAATCATGTCGCCCAGATAGCTATCGTTGGCGGCACGAAAAAAATGATTGAAGCCTACGTCGTACAGTGTGGCGGCCGAGGCAAAGCTGGCGATGTGGCCGCCGAGTTCGCCGGAATCCTTGTTCGCGCGCACCACGGTCGCCATTGCGTTCCAGCGCACCAGAGAACGGATGCGATGCTCCATTTCGGGGTCGCCTGGCGAGCGCTCTTCGCGGTCGGCGGGGATGGTGTTCACATACGCGGTGTTGGCGTTATAGGGAATATAGGCGCCAGTATTGCGCGCCCGCGCCACCAGTTGTTCAAGCAGGAATTGCGCACGCACCGGGCCTTCGTGGGCGATTACCGCATCGAGCGCGTCCAGCCATTCACGCGTTTCCTGAGGATCGCTATCGGGCGCTGCCTGCGTGGACAATCCTGCGCCGGCGGAGTCTTTCATATCCATGGATAAAACCTTTGTGAGGCATGTTAAATGGGCGCAAGCACTTGTGGTGCCCGGCCCAAGGGCGCGCGAATTATAGCATTCATGCGCGCGCGCCTAAGGCTCAGCCCCTGCAGGGGACTATCATAAGCATTTGTTTTAATTGATTTATTTTGTGATGACAAAAGGCTTTACGCCGAGCGCCTGAGCCATTTTTTCGGCCGCCTGCCGCGCCTCGGCTGGACTGGCGTAAGGCCCCGCAAGCACGCGAAAAAGATTGTCGCGCGCAGCAATCTGCAAGGGTGGTGCGAGGCTTTCCACCTCGCCACGCAACCGCGCGGCATAGGCCTCGGCGTTCTCTTTGGAGCCGAAAGCGGCCAACTGCAAATACACGCCGCCCGGTTCCGAGGCCATGGGAATTTGGCGTTCTGCTGCCGTGGGCGGAATAGGCGGGGCGGTTGTGGCCGGCGGCACGGTATTGCCCCGCTGCGCCTCGGCCACCGGTGCGCCCGGCAGCAAAGACTCAACCTCAACCAGCGCGCTGCCCCCCGCAATAATGCCCAGCTTGTGCGCTGCGGTATACGACAAATCAATTAGCCGGCTGTCAATAAACGGCCCGCGATCATTCACCCGCACCACCACCGAGCGCCCGTTGGCCGCACTCGTCACGCGCACATAACTCGGCAGCGGTAGCGTCGGATGCGCGGCCGTCATGGCATACATATCGTAAGGTTCACCGATGGATGTCAACTTGCCGTGATACCGCCGCCCGTACCACGACGCCACCCCGCGCGCACGATACGGCGTCAGCGCCGTCATCGGCGCATAGCTGCGCCCCATCACCGTATAGGGCCGCATCGCCCCTTTGTGC
The DNA here is from genome assembly GCA_005800795.1 of Burkholderiales bacterium. Classification (GTDB taxonomy): domain Bacteria; phylum Pseudomonadota; class Gammaproteobacteria; order Burkholderiales; family SG8-41; genus UBA5216. The sequence continues at coordinate 1,418 of SYEN01000288.1, forward strand.
AACGGCTCCATGCGCGGCACGGCGTCGGGAATGCTGTCAATGTTGGCTGGTGGATTCGCGCCGGGGCCATCGTCGAGGTAGTAACCGCCTTTGCCGGTTGCCGGCGCGGACGGCGGCGAAGGCGTGGATGGCGCAGACGGCGGCTGGCGTTTGCCACCAAACAGGCCACAGCCGGCAAGCGCCAGGATGGCCGCAAGAAGCGCCAGATGCCGCATCACGTATGCACCAGCTTGCGATGCGTTTGTATGCTCATCAATATCCCCAGCCCCAGGCATAGCGACACCAGCGAAGTGCCGCCGTAGCTGATCATCGGCAACGGCACGCCGACCACCGGCAGGATACCGCTGACCATGCCCATATTGACGAAAGCATAGGTAAAGAACGTCAAGGTTATGGCACCGGCCAGCAGGCGTGTGAACAACGTCGGCGCGTTCGAGGCGATCATCACACCACGCAGTATCACCAGTAGAAACAGCCCGAGCAGGATACAGTTGCCAAGTAAGCCAAATTCCTCGGAGTAAACGGCAAAAATGAAATCAGTGGTGCGTTCGGGGATGAAATCCAGATGGGTTTGCGTGCCGCTCATCCAGCCCTTGCCCGTATACCCGCCGGAGCCTACTGCGATGGTGGACTGGATGGTGTGATAGCCGCTGCCAAGAGGGTCTTCCGCCGGATTGATGAAAGTAAGGATGCGCTGGCGCTGGTAGTCGTGCAGCAGTGTCCACGCCACTGGCGCGCTTGCGGCGCCCGTCACCGCGAGGCCGACGATAATTTTCCACGACAGCCCGGCCAGGAACAATACATAACCGCCACTGGCGAAGATCAGGATCGCGGTTCCCAGATCAGGCTGGCGAGCGATGAGAAACACCGGCACCAGCAGCAGAATTGTAGCGAAGGCGAAATTGCCGTTGCGCAGCGTGCCCTCATAGCGGTGAAAATACCAAGCCAGCATCAACGGCGCGGCGATTTTCATCAGTTCTGAAGGCTGGATGCGCGTCACACTGATATTGAGCCAGCGCCGCGCGCCATTGACGATATCACCCACCACCGCCACGCCCAGCAGCAGGATGATGCCAACCACGAATAACGGCAGCGCGAGGCGCATCAGAAAATGCGGTGGCACATTGGCCATGACCCACATTACCGCCAGCGCCACCAGCATGTTGATCATTTGCCCCGACACACGCGCCCAACCCGCGTTGGAGGCACTGTACAAAACAGTGAGGCCCACCCCCATCAGCAGCAATACCGCTCCCAGCAATGGGCCGTCGATATGCTCCGTCAGGAATCGCGATACACGCCGCAGATAGTAGGCGATCAATGCGCGACCGCCGGTTTCTTCGCAGTGCCCTCGGCAGGCTGCTTGCCCAATAGATAGTAGTCGAGCACCTGGCGCGCGATGGGCGCGGCGGCCGTTGCGCCAAAGCCGGCGTTTTCGACAATCAGCGAAAGTGCGATTTTCGGGTTCTCCGCCGGCGCATAGGCTATGAACAAGGCGTGATCGCGAAAGCGCTCCTGAACACGGCTTTCAATATACTTTTCACCCTGTTTGATGGCGATGACTTGTGAGGTGCCGGTCTTGCCGCCGCTGGTGTAGGGCACACCCGCGAATACCGCGGCGCTGGTGCCTTCCTTGTTAACGCCCACCATGGCGCGTTTGATGGTGGCGATATGATCCGGGTTCCAATCGAGCTTGCGCAGCAGTTGCGGCTCCACCGGCGTGCGCACTTTGGTGGCGACATTTTCGATGTAGTCCACCACGTGGGGCTTGAACATCACGCCATCGTTGGAAAGTGTGGCAACTGCCGACGCAAGCTGCAACGGCGTGTAGGCGTTGTACCCCTGACCGATGGCGACACTGACGGTCTCGCCGAGAAACCATTCCTTGTTAAAGCGCTTTTTCTTCCATTCCTTGGACGGCAGCGTGCCCGTCGATTCACCGGTGAGATCGATGCCGCTGCGCGAACCGAAGCCGATTTGCGACATGAACCTGGCGATGTTGTCGATGCCCAGCTCGTTGGCAAGCACATAGTAGTAGGTGTCGCACGACACCACGATGGATTTATACATATCCACCCAGCCATGCCCACCCACCACATCGTCACGAAACTGGTGATTGCCCAGCCAGTAGTAGCCAGGATCGGAAATGCCCTGCTGTGGCGTGCGTTTGCCGTAGGTCAGCGCGGCCAGCGCCATGAACGGTTTGAACGTCGATCCCGGCGGATAGGTGCCGTTTAACGCACGATTCAGCATCGGCCGGTCGGGCGAATTACGCAACTCGTTCCAGCTTTGCGGATCAATGCCGTCCACAAACAGGTTGGGATCAAATCCCGGCTTGCTGACGAACGCCAGCACACCGCCGGTTTGAGGATCCATCGCCACCAGCGCGCCACGGCGGTTGCCGAAGGCCTTGAACGCCAGCGCCTGAAGACCGGCATCAATCTTCAATACCAGATTCGATCCCGAAGTCGGCGGCGTGCGCGACAACAGGCGCACCGCGCGCCCGGCCGAATCGATTTCCACCTGTTCCACGCCCGTGGTGCCATGCAGCGCCCGCTCGTAGCTTTGTTCCAGGCCCATTTTGCCGATGTAATCCGTGCCGCGGTAGTTGGAGATTTCGCCGCTTTCCTCCAGCTTGTCGAGTTCTTTCTGATTGATGCGGCCGATGTAGCCGATCACATGCGAAAACAGTTCCCCCTGCGGATATTGGCGGAACAGCCGCGCCTTGATTTCCACGCCGGGAAAGCGATAGCGGTGCGCAGCAAAGCGCGCTATTTCCTCGTCGGACAGGCGCGAACGTATCGGCAGACTCTCGAAGCTCTTGCTCTCGTCGAGTAATTGACGAAAGCGCCGGCGTTCGCGTGGCGAGATTTCCATGATCTCGGCCAGCCGGTCGATGGTGTCGTCGACTTTGCCCGCCTTGCTGGGAGTGATTTCCAGTGTGTGCGCGGTGTAGTTGTAGGCAAGCTCGACGCCGTTGCGGTCGGTGATCACGCCGCGGCCCGGCGTCGCCGGCACAATGGAAATACGGTTGGCCTCAGCGAGCGTGTGATAATGCGCGTGCTGCATCACCTGCAGGTACACAAAACGCGCGAGCAGCACCGCGAACATCACCAGCACAAACACCGTCAGCACGCCCAGGCGCACGCGAAACTGCTGCTGTTCGCGTTGGGAATCGCGAAACTCGACGCCGGTGCTGAACAGCAGTCTAGCCATGATCCGGATCGGCGCGCGGCCGCTGCGGCAGCTTCAAAACAAACGACAGCAATGGCCACAGGAGGCCACCAATGAGACTACCGATAAAGTACCAGAATCCAGGGAAATCGCTGCCCGCCACCAACCGGATGACCAGCACGATAAAGTCATTGAGTAACAAGAGTGGCACTGCGTGCAAAGCCTGCGGCGTGATCGCAAAACGCTGCACACGCCGGTGCAACGCTATGCCCGCAAACGCCAGAATGGTGTAAGACAGCGCATGTTGGCCAAACAGACTGCCGTCAGCGACATCCATTAACAACCCCAGTAGCCACGGAATGGTGAAGCCGATTTTACGGGGTTGGTCGATGCACCAGTACAGCAGCACCAGTGCAACAAAGTCTGGCCGCACCCAAAGCCCCCAACCTGCCCAAGGCAGCAGATTCAGCAGCAGAGCCATCAACAACGTAAACACAATGAAGCCGGTCTGCGCGGGCTTAAGGATCTCCTGCGGTTCGCTGGAATAGAAGTTGCTCATGTGCCGCGATGCCTGTTATATCGAACCTGCGCTGTCACGTCAGCCACCCTTGCGTCCCTTGCGCCCGCGCGGCGCCTGCTCACTGTCCTCCGGTGGACGCGGCGGGACTGCTTCTGACCCCTGGACAACGAACACGCGCGTGTTATTGCTCACACCGCCCAGCGGCTTGCATGCCACCCTGGAAAACGTCGCCGCCGGATTCGGCTCGACGATGACCACCTCCGCCACCGGAAGACCCGGGGTGTATATGCCGTCAATACCGGATGTTACAAGTTGATCGCCTTTTTGCACGTCGGCATTGAGCGGCACAAATTGCAATTCAAGCACGCCGCGCACACCGGTGCCCGCCAACACCGAGCGCATGCCGGTACGGGCGTTGAGGACGGGAATCAAATGTCCTTTATCAGTAATGAGCGTGACCTCGGCGAGCATGGGATGAACGCGCGTTACTTGCCCAACCACGCCGGCGGCATCGACCACCGGCTGACCATTGCGAACCTCATGCTGCCCCCCTTTATCGATTACGATGCGCTGCGTAAACGGATTGCGCGCGGCATACAGCACTTGCGCCAGCGTCATGCGCGTGACCTGTTGTTCACGTGCTTCCAGCAGTTTACGGAGGTTGACGTTTTCAGCTGCCAGCGCGTGGGCTTTTTGCGTCAGCGTGGCGCTGGCGAGGTTCTCCTGCTCCAGCCGTGCGTTCTCGGCACGCAGCGACGCATGGGAAGTGAAAAATTCACTCAGCCGCGACAGCACGCTGGCAGGTGCTGCCGCAATGCGCTGCAACGGGTAAATTGCCACGGCGGCAACCTGGCGAATGGCGTCCAGATGCTTATAGCGTGCATCGGCAATCAGCAGCACCAGCGACAGCGCCGAAAATTTCAGCAGACGGGTAAGCGGGCTGGGGCCGGTGTTGAAGAAGGGCGGTGGCGTGTGTTCCATCGCTCGGCCGGTGTCAAACGGTCAGGCACCGCCGTGTGGCGGGCGATGCACTCCGTCTACGGTGTTTACCATCTCAATCGTCATAGGCGAAGATGGTGTTGTAGCGCTCTTCGAGGGCCTTGCCGGAGCCGCGCGCGACACAGGTAAGCGGATCTTCGGCGATCACCACCGGCAGGCCGGTTTCTTCCATTAGCAGGCGATCAATGTCG
>SYEN01000289.1 GCA_005800795.1 Burkholderiales bacterium
CACCAGCAGATTGGCGTCCATGTCCCCGGCGTTATTCATGGCTTCGAAGGCCATGCCAGCCGTCATGGCACCATCGCCGATTATGGCGATGCACTGCCGATTATCGCCGCGCAGCCTGGAGGCCACTGCCATGCCCAGCGCCGCGCTGATCGAAGTGCTCGAATGCGCGGTGCCAAAAGTGTCGTACTCCGATTCCGTGCGTTGCGGAAATCCGGATAACCCTTCCCACATGCGCAGCTTGTTCATGCGTTCGCGCCGGCCGGTGAGAATTTTATGGCCGTAAGTTTGATGGCCCACGTCCCATACCAACCGGTCGTGCGGCGTGTTGAACACGTAGTGCAGCGCGATGGTGAGTTCCACCGTGCCGAGATTCGACGACAAATGTCCGCCGGTCTGGCTTACCGAATCAATCAGATACTGGCGCAACTCGCCGGCCAGCCGGTGCAACTGGCTGCGTTCCAGTTCGCGCAGCGCTTCCGGCGTATTGACCATCTCCAGCAGCGGATATTTTCGCGGCATTGGTGGCATTTGCGGCATCAGAACTTACGCAGCACGATAAAGTCCGCCAACTGCCGAAGACGCATGGCGCGATCGCCGAAATCTTCCAGCGATTTCATCGCCTCCACGCGCAATTCCTCGGCAAAGGCTTTGGCGCGCATCAGCCCCATCGCGCTGACGTAGGTCGGCTTGTCCTGCTCGGCGTCCTTGCCCGCGGTTTTGCCCAGGTCAGCGGTCGAAGCGTCCACGTCCAGCACGTCATCGACCACTTGAAACGCGAGGCCGATCACCCGTGCGAAAGTGTCGACCTGCCGGTGTTGCGCATCGCTAGCCTGTGAGCCGCACATCAAACCGAGCAACGCCGCTGCGCGGATGATCGCGCCGGTTTTGTGAACGTGCATGAATTCGAGTTCCGGCACCGTGAGCACCTTGCCCACGGCGGCCAGGTCAATTGCCTGTCCGCCCGCCATGCCGCGCGAGCCGGAGGCGGCAGCCAGCAACTTTGCCATTCGCAATTGCACGCTGGCGTCGTCGTTGAGTTTGTTTTCAGTAATCACCTGAAATGCGAGGCTTTGCAGCGCGTCGCCCACCAGCAGCGCTGTGGGTTCGTCGTATTCGACGTGGCAGGTGGGTTTGCCGCGGCGCAGCACATCATCATCCATGCACGGCAAATCGTCGTGCACCAGTGAATAGGCATGAATGATTTCCACTGCCGCCCCGGCGATGGCCGCGCGCGCCGGATCAGCGCCGGACAATTCGCCCGCCGCAAGCGCAAGCAGCGGGCGTACCCTTTTGCCGCCGCCCAGCACCGCATAACGCATGGCGTGATGCAACCGCTGCGGTGCGATTTCTGGTGACGGCAGCAATTGCTGCAGAGCGGCTTCCACGCGGCTCTGGCCGGTGGCGGCCCAAGCCTGAAAATCGGACGAAGCATTCACGGAGTTATTGCCCAGTGGAGCCAAAATTTTTCAGCACGCCGTCTTCCAGAATTTTGACCTGCTGTTGCGCGTCCTGCAAAGCGCCCTGGCAGAATTTCATCAACTCCGCGCCGCGTTTGTAGGCCGCCAGCGACTTTTCAAGCGGCAACTGCCCTGCTTCCATTTCCAACACGATGTCCTCCAGCTCAGCGAGCGCGGATTCAAAGGTTTGCGGTTTGGCGGGTTTGGACATAAAGCGGACCAGTACAAAGCACGGTAGGAAGCCGCGAGACGGAAGTTGCGTGGCAGTTAGGGGGGTGAGGGGAAGCCGAAAGGGTAGCGCAATCAGTGCGTTGCGGTCAATGAAACGGCGAGTACGGACGTTGACGGAGGGCCGCAACTTTGCGCCCATAATAGCGCTTCGCCCATCTGGAGAAATACATCATGGTCAGACTCGCCGACTTGCAGGACGCCGACCGCGACAATATGCTGAAAAAAATTCCGCTGCTGCCGCGATTTACCGGCGGCCATTGGGTGCGCGGGCCCAAGCTCGCCGCACGCCGCGTGGCAATTGTCAGTACCGCCGGATTGCATACGCGCGGCGACAAACCCTTCGGCGCGGGTGGCATGGATTACCGCGTGATTCCTGGCAATGTCAGCGCGGGCGATCTGGTGATGAGCCACATGTCGGTCAACTACGACCGCAGCGGCTTTCAGGAAGACTGGAATGTGGCGTTTCCGCTTGACCGGCTGCGTGAACTCGCGCGCGACAAAATCATCGGCGCGGCGGCGGCGTTCCACTATTCGTTCATGGGCGCGGTGTCGCCGGTGACGAACTATGCCACCAAGGCCGCCGAACTTGCAAAACTGTTGCACGACGACAAGGTGGATGCGGTCTTACTCTCGCCCGTATGACCCAATTGCACGTGCGCCGTTGGCGCACTCGGCCACTACCTCGAAGCTGCGGGCATACCCACCACGCAAATCAGTCTGGTGCGCGAACACACCGCAACGCTAGCGCCTCCGCGTGCGCTGTGGGTGCCGTTCATGCTGGGCCGTCCGTTCGGCGTGCCCAACGACGCGGCGTTTCAGCGCAAGGTGCTGCTTGCAGCGCTGCGGCTGTTGGAGCAGGACTCCGGTCCGGTGCTGGAAGATTTCCCCGAAGATGCGCCTGCCGGAAAACTCACGCCGCCGCCGGAGAGTCTGGTGTGCCCGGTGAGTTTTCCCAAGATGAAAACCGAAGGCACGCTCGCCGAAAGACTCCTCGATGAAGTCGCCCAGCTGCAAGCATGGCACGCCGTCGCCGCCCGCCACCGCAGCCGCACCACGCTGGGTGTCACCGGCCTGCAGCTCGCGGACGTGGCAAATTATTTGAGCGCATGGCTGGGCGCAAACCCGCCGCCGCCCTACCGCAGCGACCTATCTCCTGGCGAAGCATTGAAACACGCCTGCGACGAGCTCAAGGCGTTTTACTACGAAGCCAAATCCGTGCAGCCCGGCACCCACAGCAGCGAAAGCCTGCAGAATTGGTTTTGGTCAGAGACGGCGGGTGGGGTGGCTTTACGCGAGATACGATCAGCTGCGGCCAAGAGCGCGGAGCCATCGATTAAGGCGGTTGCCATGCAGAGTTTGATCCCGAGGGCGGTGGAAGGTCTGGTGTTGCAGCGCTGAATAGACCTAAGTATTTGTTTTTATTGAACCATTTTTGAAAAGAAATTACCCGCTCACGCCACTTCCGGCACCGCGATCCATTCTTTCTCGAATTGCGCCAGCGCCAGGGGCTTGCTGAAAAAATACCCCTGCACTTCGTCGCAGCGGCGCGCGCGCAGAAATTCGAGTTGCACGCTGGTCTCGACGCCCTCGGCCACGATTTTGGTGCGTAGCGATTTGCCCAGCAGCAAAATCGCGTCACAAACGGCCTCCGCATTGGCATCGGCGCCGATATCGTCTACGAACGATTTGACGATCTTGATGGCGTCCACGGCAAAGCGGCGAAAA
>SYEN01000290.1 GCA_005800795.1 Burkholderiales bacterium
GCAACATGGATGGCTATTGCGTGGGCGAGCCGTGGAACCATCGCGCCATCGCTGACGGCATCGGCATCACAGCCGCGACCACACAGGATATCTGGAAGGATCACCCCGAAAAGGTGCTGGGCAGCACCGAAGAATTCGTGCAGAAAAACCCCAACACCGCACGTGCGATGGTGGCGGCGATCATCGACGCCGGGCGCTGGATTGATGCGTCACTGTCCAATCGCATGAAAATGGCCGAGGTGGTTTCCAACACCGCGTACGTGAACACCTCGGTGGACGTGATCAACCAGCGCATTCTCGGACGTTATCAAAACGGCCTCGGCAAAACCTGGGACGACCCCAACCATATGAAGTTCTACAACGACGGCGCAGTTACATTCCCGTATCTGTCTGACGGCATGTGGTTCCTCACCCAGCACCGGCGGTGGGGTCTGCTCAAACAGGAGCCTGATTACCTCGCCGTGGCGAAACAGATCAACAAGATCGACCTCTACAAACAGGCCGCCACAGCCGCCAAGGCCAGCGTGCCGAAGGACCCGATGCGCACCTCCAAGTTCATCGACGGATTAGTGTGGGATGGCCGCAACCCGGCGCAATACGCGGGGAGCTTCAAGATCAAAGTCGCGTAATACTGTCCAAGGCGCGCGCCACAATGACGACGAGGCTTTTTAGTTTTGCTGGCGGAAATACCGGGCGCTGGCGGGTGCAAAGCATGAATACGCTCGCCGGCGAGTCGCTGGCGGTCGTGGAGGCCTTGGAGTTGGTGGAAGGCGATGCAGGCCCGCTCCACGACAGCCGCTGGGTGTTGCGCGGCATTACCAGTAACGAGCGCTATGTGACGCGCGAGGAGAAAGACAGTCTCGTTGCAAAACAGCAAGGCTTGGGCCGGTCGCTATCCCGCTGCGCCGCGCTGATTCCATTGCGAAAATCTGCCGGCTGGTGGACGCTGACGCAGGACGAACGGAGGCAAATATTCGAGGATCATTCCCGGCATATAGCCATTGGCATGAAGTACCTGCCGGCGATTGCGCGGCGCCTGCATCATTGCCGCGATCTGGGGCCCGACGAACCCTTCGATTTCATTACATGGTTTGAGTTTACTGAGGCAGATACCGCTGCGTTTGACGAAATGTTGAAGGTGCTGCACGCCTCACCCGAATGGCGCTACGTCAACCGGGAGGTGGATATTCGATTGCGACTGGCGTGATTCGACTACTGGACAAACCGGCCCACGGCTGATGACTCGCCGTAGCTGGCAATCCACACTGGTATTTGCTGACCCAGACAGCCCTTAACCGCAGCTCTGCGATAATACGTACTGGCGGAAAAGCCAAGACGCCGTAAGCGACGTGGCATACGCTTTAAACGTATACGTCTTAATACAGGAAGGGTATCCATGAAAGTTTGCGTGGTGGGTGCGGGTGGCGTGGGCGGCTTGTTGGCCGCAGTACTGCGGAAGGCGGGGGTTGATGTCAGCTTGTTGGTCACTGAGCGGCACCTTGAGCCGATCAGAAAAAATGGCCTGACCCTGATTGGCCCGGATGGGCGCTTGAACGTTGCGCTACAGGCCGAAACGGATGCGCGCGCCATCGGCCCGGTTGATGTTGTGGTTGTGACCGTAAAAATGTGGGCTGTCGAGTCGCTGGCACCCACGCTCAAACCGCTGCTGGGCAAAGACACCGCCGTCATTCCTTTGCAAAACGGCATTGATGCGCCGGAAGTCCTGGCCAAGGTGCTGGGCTGGGATCACGTGGTCTATGGTTCCGCGAACATGAACGCGGCGATTGAAGAGCCGGGCGTCATCCGGCAAAGAAATCCCAACACCAACATTACCATCGCTGAAAAGCAGGGCGGTGTATCCAGCCGCCTGACCAAGGTCAAAGAAGTCTTCAGCGGTGCGGGCATTTCCGTTGAAGTCGGCACTGATGGCCCCGCTCTGTTGTGGGACAAATTTATCGGTCTGGTGTCGAATAGCTCGCTGTGCGCGTTGCTGCGTTCGCCCATGGGCGTGGTGCAAAAGGATGAAGACGCCTGGGCGCTTTACAGCACGGTGTTCAACGAAGTCGTCGCGGTCGGGCGCGCCTCGGGAATTTCCCTGCCGGAAGAAAAGACCCAAGCCCGGCTCGCCAAGGCGCGCTCGGGCCCGCCGATGGTGATGCCCTCGATGGCGGTCGATACCGTGGCGGGCAATCGTCTGGAATTGCCGTGGCTGGCCGGGCGTGTCCGGGACTTGGGCAAAGTGCACGGCATTCCCACGCCGGCGATTGATTTCATCTGGACGGCGTTGAAGCCATTTTTGAATGGGCGGGCAGCGGCGGGGTGAGGCAGGCTCACGCAGCACGCTTGACGGGCTACCGATGTTTGGATATCTCATAGATATCTGACATTGCAGGGAGCCCTTATGCCAGCCCGTACCACAGCCAACCAGATCGCGTTTCGTTACCGTTCGATCGACAGCGCTACCGGCGTTACGCGGGAAACTGCAAAAATATTGGCGGAACGGCTAGGCGTCGACGAAACACAGGCCTTTCATCATGCGTTGCATAAATTGGCTGTCCGATTGCTGCCTCAGTATGAAGCCGGTGACGGGCCGTTGACTGCCGCTCAATTGAATCAGATTAAAAAGCGTGCTCCGCAAGGCGGTAAGCGCTCAGGGCGTTCAGGGCGCTCGGTGCGATCGAGCCTGTTTGAGACGGAAACTGCGTGACCCACCGGTGTTGGGGCGAACCCACCGCCGGCAACATTGTGTGGTGCCACTTTCCAGACCAAATTCACCCGCGCCCCAAGCCTCGTCCGGCACTAATCCTTGTCGTGTATGACGATGATGCGCCACAATTCGATGTTCGGGTAGCCTGTGATACCAGCCAGCGTACGACATCCTTGCAGCGCAGCGAGGTCTCCATCCTGCGGAACCGAAACGCTGCGGCGTACGCCATAGCGGGACTGAGCTACGACACCAAATGCGATCTCACACAGGTGTTGGATTTGCCTTATACGTCCGAGTGGTTTTCCGTTCCACCGGCGGCGCCGCCCGGTCAAACACCAAAACTCGGGACTTTACATCCGTCGCTGGTGCGGGTTGTGGAAGCTACAATCCGCGCGGCGAAAGAGTAAGGTCTCGCGACCATAGCATATAGACTCGCCGCACATAGATTAAAAGACCCATGCAATTCAAAGCCCATTTTGCTGTTTTGTGGGCGAATTAATTCGAGCCTGATAATCATCTAGCCGGTCTCCCACCGCCGAGAGGCGGAGCAGGTACAGTGAGTTTGCCAACCACCAACCTGAACGGAGACCGAAATGCAATTTTGCGGCATAGACCTGCACTCAAACAATAGCGTTGTA
>SYEN01000291.1 GCA_005800795.1 Burkholderiales bacterium
CAGATTAAGATGATTGACGACGGTGTTGCCGTCGAAGCTCTTGCTGACGGCTTCAAGCTCCGCCACCAGCTTGCCAGAGCGTTCGCCCGCATCCAGCCCAAGTTGGACCTTGCCCAGCCGCTCGCGTCGCGCGGCGCGCTCATTGCGCAGCGCTTCGAGGCGCCGCACGCGGCCTTCGTTGCGGGTGCGTCGCGCTTCGATGCCATTGCGGAGACACACTTCTTCCTGGGCCCTGAATTTGTCGAACTTGCGGTTGGCGACTTCCTCGGCAGCCAGCTGATCGGCCTTGCGGGATTCGTACGCGGCGAAATTGCCGGGGTAGGAGCGCAGCAGGCCGCGATCGAGTTCGATAATGCGCGTCGCTACCTTGTCGAGAAACGTTCGATCGTGGGTGATGATGATCGCGGACTTCACCGGTCCGGCTGCGAGCAGGTCTTCGAGCAGTGTGATGCCGTCGATATCCAGATGGTTGGTCGGCACATCCAGAAGCAGCAGATCAGGCTTTTTCGCCAAGGCTAGCGCCAGCATCGCGCGTTTGCGTTCACCGCCCGAGGCTGTTGCCGTGGGACGGTTTTGATCGAGGCCGAAGCGGTGGAGAAATTCAGTGAGCCGCGCTTCGCACGCCCAGCGTTCACGGTCGTCGTGCAGGTCTTCAAATTTTGCTGCCAGTGCCAGACTTTCGCGCAACGTTGGAGCTTCGGGTGGCGAGGATTCCTGTTCTACCACCGCCACGAGCAGCCCATCGTCGCTGCCGAATATGCCGTCATCGAGCGCCATCTGGCCGTCGATGATTCTGAGCAGCGAGGATTTGCCCGCGCCGTTGCGGCCAATCAAACCAATGCGCTCATTCGGCTGCACGGTGAGGTTGGCACGGTCGAGCAGCGGGGTAAGGCCGAAGGCCAGCTCGGCGTCTTGCAATGTGATCAAGGGCATGGGATATTAAATCGAAGCGTGATGCGGCAGATCTGCGGCAGATTAGCGATTGAATGTAACATACCGCCTCCCGCCGAAATCACTTCAATTTTCACCTGAGTGCTTAAATCCTATGCCCGATACGCACAAGACTCCCGCGCGGCACTCGCGCCCCTCCTTTGCCGATGTGGATTACCACGAGGCATTGCGCCGTGCCAGGGCGATGATTCCGTTCTTGAAGACACACGCCGCCGCGCAGGAGCAGACCACCCACATGACCGAGGCCGTGAAAAATGCGTTTCACGAAAACGGTCTGTTCCGTTACATGCAGCCCAAATACTGGGGCGGCATGGAGCTACCGTATGTGTCGATGGTGGATTTGAACGATACGCTGGGGCAGGGCGATGCCTCTGCGGCGTGGACGTTTACCAACCTAGGCGGGCATCACCGGCTGCTGAGTTTGTGGCCGATGCAATGCCAGGAAGAGGTGTGGGGAGACGATCCTGATGTCGGTATTGCTTCGGGTATTGCGTATTTTCAGGGCCGTGGGCGCCGTGTTGATGGCGGGCTGGAGCTTTCCGGCCAGTGGGGATTTTCGTCGGGCGTGGACGTCAGCGAGTGGAACATGCTGGCGTGTGTGGTGTACGACGGCGAGGGTGAAAAAGCAAAGCCCATCGACTGGGTGATGAACATGGTGCCGCGTAAGGACTACGAGATCATTGACGACTGGCAGACGCTGGGCATGCGAGGCACCGGCAGCCGTTCGGTGAAAATTGAGAAGGCTTTTGTGCCGGCGCATCGCATCTGCTCAATGGCGGTGGCACGGCCTGGACATGAGTTTCCCGGTTTGCGTGTGCACACGAACCCGATTTACAAAATTCCGCTGGCCGGGTTTGGCGGCTATGGTATCGGCGGTTGCATGATCGGCAACGCGCAGGGCGCACTCGACGAGGTGATCGAGCACGTGCAGTCGCGCAGTACCGCCTACACCGGTGCGAAAATGCGCGACTTTCATTCGGTGCAATATCGCGTATCGCTGGCGGCAGGCAAGATCGACGCAGCACGTCAGTGGCTGCGGCATGATTGCATCGAGGCGAACGAGCTCGTCAACGCCGGCGGCACTTTCGATGCGCAAACCAAAATGAAATATCGCCGCAACGCGGCCATTGCCTGCAAAATGGCGACCGAGGCAGTGGACATTCTCCACGAAATGATGGGCGCCAATGGCATCTATGACAGCGCGCCGTTGCAACGGCGTTTTCGTGACGCGCATGCGGCCGCTGGGCACATCAATTTCAACCTGGATGTGCAGGTGCCGACGTGGGGCATGCTGGCCATGGGTGGCGAATACAAGAGCCCAACCTTTTGATTGTAACTAATTGATTTTATTGATAATTTTATTGAGGTGGTGTCTGCCGCCAGCGAAGGAGCGTCATGAATAGCATCATCCTTTACGATCCCACCGCGCCGCGTGCACAGGTGCCGGCGCAGGTGGAATCCGCCAAGCCGACGCTGGAGTCGCTGGCCGGAAAAGTGGTGGGCTTTATCGACAACGCCAAGCCCAATTTCAACCATCTTGCCGACGATATCGGTGAGTTGTTGATGAGCAAGTATGGCGTCAAGCAAGTGTTGAAACGCCGCAAGCGCGCGGCATCGGTGCCCGCGCCGGATGCGGTTTATAAAGAGTTCGTCGAGCAATGTGATCTGGTGATTACCGGCTCGGGTGATTGAGGCTCCTGCACGTCGTGGAGTATCCACGACAGTGTAGAAATGGCCAAGCGCGGCAAGGTGGCGCTGACCATTTGTTCGACCGCGTTCAAGACGTTGGGCCACGCACAGGCCTCGGCATTGGGTAAAAAAGATTTGCCGATAGCTGTGATGCCGCATCCGTTTGGCCTGCGCAAGCGCGAGGAAGTGCGCGCGATTGCGGCGCAGTGCGCGGATGACATTGTGAATCTAGTGACCAAGGCCAGAGCAAAAACGTGAGCGCCGCCGCCACTATAGAAGCGCTCGACGATCTTGATGCCATCAACAAGCTCTATCGCGAACGCCGCTGGAGCGATGGCCTGCCCATCGTGCCGCCGACGCAGGAGCGTGTTGAACGCATGCTCAAAGGCACCAAACGCAAACGTGATGAAGTCATCGCCGTGCTGCCGCCGGGTTTCGGCGAGGCCACCGTGGAACGCATTGCCATCAACGCAGTGATGGCGGGTTGTGACCCGGCCTATCTGCCGGTGTTGATCGCTGCGAATGATGCCGTGGCGCAGGCACAGTTTAATATTCAGGGTATCGAGGCCACCACCAATCCGGCGGCGGTATGGCTGGTGCTGAACGGGCCGATCGTGCAACAACTTGAAGTCAATGCCACCTTCAATTGTTTGGGGCAGGGGTCGTGGGCGAATGCCACGATGGGCCGTGCCATGCGATTGATTCTGCAAAACATCGGCGGTGCGCTGCCGGGCGACATGGATCGTGCCACGCAGGGCCAGCCCGCCAAGTACACCTTTTGCTGTGGAGAAAACGAGGCGCAAAGCCCGTGGGAACCTTTGCATGTCGAGCGCGGATTCGCCCACGACGCCAGCACAGTCACCGTGGTTGGTGCCGAGGGCACGCTCAATATGAACACGCATTCCAAGGACGCGGCCGAAATGTTGCGCGTGTTTGCCGAATGCATGGCGCACCCGGCGAGTAATGAGTATTGTCATGGCGGTGAACCGTGGCTGGTGATTGCGCCAGAGCACGCCGACATTCTCAAGGCGGGCGGACTTTCCAAGCGCGATGTGAAGCAGCGGTTGTGGGAACTTTCCAAAATGCCGGCGAGTCATCTGTCGGTGAAGGAAATCTTGCGCGCGCAGGCGTCGCGCACGGATGAATACGGTGAGATCAAGGCGGACACGCTGCTGGCCATTTCCCGTAAACCGGACGATATCTGGTTCATCGTTGCGGGCGGGCCCGGCACGCACACAACTTATGTGCCGTGCTTCGGCAACTCGCGGGCGGTGACGCGGGAAATTTTGTAGGTTTTTATAACTATCTGTTTTAAAAGGAATTTTATGTATCGATGGAAAGTCGGCCGGCAACTGGCACTGGTAGGGTGTGCGTTGTTGTCAACGGCCGCGCTGGCGCGGCCCGCTGCGCAGTTTGCAGATTATCCGAGCCGGCCGATCCGCCTGATTACGCCAGCGCAGCCGGGTGGCACCACCGACATCCTCGCGCGCCTGTATGGCCAGAAGCTGACTGACACGTTCAAGCAGCAGATCGTGGTGGACAACCGTGCCAGCGCGTCGGGCGTGATTGCGGGTGAGCTGACGGCAAAGGCGCAGCCCGATGGCTACACGCTGTTCATGGCCTATCACCAGCACACGGTGACCGCGGCGCTGAATCCCAAACTGCCGTATCACGCGGTCAACGACTTCACGCCGGTTTCGCAACTGACGCGCGCGGGCCTGCTTCTGGTGATTAACCCGTCATCGCCGCCGAAGAACCTCAAAGAATTCATTGACTGGACAAAAAATTTCAAAGGTGCGCTGAACTTCGGTTCGGCGGGCACCGGCAGCGGTGGTCATCTCGCGGGCGAACTCTACAACCTCACGGCGAAAGTCAAGGCGCAGCACATTCCCTACAAGGGCTCCGCGCCGTCGCTGATTGATCTGGTGGCGGGGCAATATCACTACAACTTTGTCGGCATGTCGGCGGCGCAGGCACTGGTGAAAAGTGGCAAGCTGCGTGCGCTGGCGGTCACCGCACCCAAACGCGTGCCCTCGTATGCCGATTTGCCGGCGATGACAGAACAGGTGCCAGGCTTTGAGGTGGTTGGTTGGTACGGCGTGATGGCGCCACCCAAACTGCCGCAGCCATTGGCGGCCAAACTGTACGGTGAACTCGCGCGCATTACCAAACTCAAAGACATCACCGATCGCATTCTCGCTGATGGCGCTGAGCCGGTGGGCAGCGAGCCGGAAGTGTTCCGTCAGTATCTGTTGGGCGATCTGGCGAAATGGGCGAAGCTGGTCAAGGAAAGTGGGGCGAAGCTGGATTGAGGTTTGAACAGTATGATGCCGATACCGGTGACCGAGGTTGCGCCTGGACTTTTTTTCCAGCTACCGTCATTCCTGCTTTCGCGGGAATGAAAAGGTTGGCGTTGTTCGCATTGCTCAACGGCTAGGCTTTAAACTTGCGTTCGCTGACTGGAAGGATGAATCTGTTTTGGTCTGCGTCCCTTACCGAGGTGTCACTCATGTCCTGTCGCTTCTTGCTGTTATTGATCGCCACCCATTTTGCAACAGTCGCTTACGCTCAGGACTGGCCGCGCCGCCCAGTACGCATGGTGGTGCCGTTTGCGGCGGGCGGTGGTAACGACATTTCTGCGCGCATTATCGCGCAGCCCCTGACCGAGGAATTTGGTCAACAGTTCATCATCGACAACCGGCCGGGCGCCGCGGGCAATATCGGCATGGAAATCGTTGCACGCTCGCAGCCCGATGGCTACAACATCATGGTGGGCAATGTGTCGACCAACGCGATCAATCCCACGGGTTTTAAGTCGGTGCTGAAGTTTGATCCGGTCAACGATCTCGTTGCGGTGACGATGATTGCCCGCATTCCGAATCTGCTGGTGTCGGGCGTGGGATTTCCGCCGAACTCGATGAAGGAGTTCATCGAATACGCGAAAGCGCGGCCTGGCCAGTTGAATTATTCCTCGCCGCTGGGCGGGTATTCGCACATGGACATGCTTGACTTCAATGCCAAGGCAGTTTTAAAAATGGTGAACATCCCGTCGCGCGGCGCGGGCGCATCGTTTGCCGCGATCATTGCGGGGGAGATACACGCATCCTTCATGAACGCGGCGACCTCCATGCCCCAGGTGAAAGGCGGACGCATGAAGGCGTTTGCCACCACCGCGCAAAAGCGCCTCGGCGAGTTGCCCGAGGTGCCGACCATGAGTGACGTTGGTTTTCCGAATACCGGCAGCGATCTGTGGGTGGGACTGTATGTGCCGGCGAAAACACCGCGTGCCATTATCGATAAATTGCACGCGGCGGTGGCCAAGGTCACACAGCAGCAAAGCGTGCGAGACGCGTTTATCAAGGCACAGGTGCCGATGGCGGTTAGTGCATCGCCCGCAGAGTTTGAAGCCTACACCCGCGCCGAAGTACAGCGCTGGGCGAGAATCATACGCGAGCATAATGTGACGTTTTAGTAGATGGATGTTGTCATGACCAAATGCCGGGACCGCGATTGCACTGGTGCAAGTGGCATACAAGTAGGCGGGCCAGCAATGATCGAACGGCCAGCCGGGCAAGGGCCGATAGCGTTTATTTCTGCTGTTGCGGCCATGCCCATTGCCCTCTCGGGCCGCGCGCGGGTGCTGTGCGGAATGCATTAAAAACATGTTATAAATCAAATACTTATAAATTGACGTGCTGAAACCATCGTCGCTTCGCATCGGTTCAATTACCGCGCTCTGGTTTGTAACAGAGTGACTATGGGTTAGTGACGCACAGGCGTATCAATCGGACTTAAGGTGACTTGGTGACAGCAAACCTGAAATTTAACGACTTTTCCAAAGTCACTTACGAAGAGGCTCTGCAACGCGCGCGAGACCTTATCCCGTTCCTGCGCGAGCACGCGCCCGCCGCTGAGCACGCCACGCGCATGGTGCCCGAAGTGGAAGCGGCGCTGCACAAGGCAGGCCTGTTCCGTTATCACCAGCCGAAAGCGTGGGGTGGCATGGAGCTGGATTTTGTCGCCTATGTCGATATCCCCGAAATGCTGGCGCGCGGGGATTGTTCGGTGGGCTGGAACGTGGCGAACCTGAGTTCGCATCACCGCAACGTGGCGCATTTTTGCGAGGCGGCGCAGCGGGAAATGTGGGGTGAAAATCCCGACTGCCTGATCGCCTCCGGCATCGCGTTCGCGCAGGGGCGCGGCGAGGCGGTTGAGGGCGGCGTAAGGCTTACCGGCCGCTGGTCGTTTAGCTCCGGTGTGGATGTTTCACAGTGGAATATGCTCGGCTGCCAGCTGCGCGAGGGCGACAAGATCGTCGACTACCTTTACTGCATGGTGCCGCGCGCGCAATACGAAATCATCGACGACTGGCAGACGCTGGGCATGCGCGGCACCGGCAGCCGTTCGGTCAAGTGTGAAAACGTATTCGTGCCTACGCACCGCACCCAGTCCATGCATGCGTCGAAGCCGGGCCATGAATTTCCGGGGCTGCGCATCAACTCCAACCCGACTTTCAAAGTGCCGGCATCATCGCTGGGCGGGCATTGCATCGCGGGTGCGATCACCGGCAACGTACAGGCGGCGGTGGACACCGTGATCGAGATGGTGAAGTCGCGCAGCACCAGCTACACCGGCGCAAAAATGCGCGATTTTCACAGCGTGCAGTTTCGTGTTGGTGGCGCTGCCGCGAAAGTGGACGCCGCACGCCTGATACTGCGTAACGATTGTCTACAAGCTGACGAAATGGCCAGGGCAGGACAGACGCTTGATCTCGAAGCCAAGGTGAAAAACAAACGGAATTGCGCCACTGCGGTCAAACTGTGTGTCGAGGCCGTCGATTCATTGCAGGAACTGGCGGGCGCCAACGGCATCTACGACAACCAGCCGCTGCAACGCATGTTCCGTGACACCCACGCGGCAGCGGCGCATATCAATTTTAACGTGGATATACAACTGACGCCGTGGGCTCTGGTGAAGTTTGGCGGCGAGTTTAAATCTCCGGTGATGTGATCATTGGCAGTAAGCCAGGAGCGCGGGCGTCTCGCCGGCAGCTTCCTTTTGGCCACGTTAGCGCATTCTGCCTTGCGCGCGCATGTCAATGTTCAAGGCGGGATAGTTCCCGCCTTGAAACTTCAACGCAGGTAGAATCATAATTATTGGCCGCAAGGAGATTGTCATGAGAGACGCCGCTCGCTGGATGGCTATATTGATCACAGGCTTGGGTTGCGCCGCGCCTGCGATGGCGCAACAAAAGTACCCTTTACGCCCGGTGCGCGTAATCGTCCCGCAGTTGCCGGGTGATTCCTGCGACACCTTCGCGCGGTTGATTGGTCATCAGATGGGCGAGCGTTTGGGGCAGCAGTTCGTGGTGGACAACCGGCCGGGCGCCAGTGGCAGCATCGGTTTGCAGATGACGGCGACCGCTGCGCCGGATGGCCACACCATTGCCTGCGGGCAGGGCGGCAATATGTCGGTGGTGCCGCATACGATGAAGGACGTGCCCTATGACGCGCTGAAGGATTTCGCGCCGATCGCACTGGTAGCCACCAATTATCTCGCTTTGGTGGTGTATCCCAACGCACCTTACAAGAGCACCGCTGACTTTATCAAGTTTCTCAAGGCGAACCCCGGAAAGGTGTCCTTCGGCAGTAACGGCGAGGGCGCGTTTTTGCATATGGCGGCGGAGCTTTTCCGTTCGTTCGTCGGTTTCGAGTACACGCATGTTCCGTATAAAGGGGTTGTCCCCATGGCGCAGGACGTCATGGCCGGGCGTGTGAACGCGGCATTCAGCTCCTTCACCGGGATTTATCCGTTTGTACAGTCGGGGCGCGTGCGGCTGCTCGGTATTGCCAAGGCCACTCGCGCGCCGAACTACCCGGACTTTCCCACCATCGCGGAGACGGTGCCGGGGTTTGAATCCGGCGGCTGGTTCGGTTTTGTGGCACCGGCCAAGGTGTCGAAGGACATCATCACGCTGCTCAATCGCGAGACCAACACGGCATTAAAGCGGCCTGACATCAAAGCCAAGCTCGAAACCCTGGGTCTCGATGTGTGGACGGAATCACCGGAGCATTTTGCCAAGCTGATGAAAAGCGAATACGAAAAATACGGCAAGGTCGCGCGCGATATCAAGCTGGTGCCGAAATGATGCTGTTCGCAGCAACTGTCCTGACCGTTTTAAAACAGAGCGTAATGTTGATTGGCCCGCGGAGGCTGGCTTGCATGGCGATGTTGGGTTTGTTGCCATTTGGCGCGTCCACTTTTGCGCAAACCGGTTATCCGGTAAAACCCATCCGCCTCATCGTCCCGTTTCCCGCCGGCGCTGCAAGCGATGTGGTAGGGCGCATGCTGGGACAAAAAATGTCCGAGCTATTGGGCGAGCAGGTGATTGCAGATAATCGCGCCGGCGCGGGCGGTAATCTGGGTATTGGGGTTACCGCCAAGTCGCCGCCGGACGGTTACACCATTTTGATCGCCACCGCGAGCATCGCGGTGAGTCCCGCGATTTACGCCAATCTGGGGTTCGACCCGGTGAAAGACCTGGCTCCCGTGGCGCGCTTGTCGTCCACGCCAAATATTTTGTTGGTGCACCCTTCGGTGCCGGCAAAAACCCTGCGCGAGTTCGTCAACCTTGCGCGCGCCGCGCCCGGCAAGCTCAATTTCGGTTCGGGAGGCGCGGGCACCACCAACCATCTTGCGAACGAACTTCTGAAGCATCTCGAAAAAATCAACATCGTACATGTGCCGTACAAGGGCGTGACGCAAGCCATGACCGCGATGATGGGGGGTGAGGTGGATGAAGTGGTGATGCCTGTTACCACGGCGATTCCGCAGATACGCGCGGGCAAGGTGCGTGCGCTTGCGGTGTTGATGGATCAGCGAATAGCCTCCTTGCCGGAGGTGCCCACCGCCAGGGACGCCGGTGTGCCAGGATTCGTGATGCCCGTGTGGTACGGACTGTTTGCGCCAGCCGCCACGCCGCGCGACATCGTGCAGCGGCTTAACCAGACACTGGCCAAGGTGCTCGCCATGCCGGACGTGCGTACACGGCTTACCGATCAGGGCGTCGATCCGTGGCACGGCACGCCGGAACAGCTTGGGGAACTGCTGCGTAAGGATATCGAGCGATTTGGTGTGATTGCGCGTAGCGCAGGATTAAAGCCGCAGTAGGTGGGTTGGGGTGCGACTGCGAACCCCAACTTTTGTGGGTATGGGCCAACGTCGTTGGGGTTTTTGCGTCGCCCCAACCTGCGCTGTGGCGGTTACTCCGCTTTCGCGCCAGATTCCTTCACCGCCTTGGCAAATCGCTGCACTTCGCTGCGGATGTGCTTGGCGAATTGCTCTGGCGGTGCAATGGCTGCATCGAAGGCATAACTCACCACACGCTCGGCGATGGCGGGTTCTTTCATGATGCTGGCGATAGTAGCGTAGAGCTTTTGCACGCGATCTTTGGGCGTGCCGACGGGGGCGACTATGCCTACCCAATTGTTAAGCACGAAGTCCTTGTAGCCTTGTTCAGGCAGTGTTGCCACGTCGGGCAGTTGCGGATGGCGCTTTTCCGCCATCGTGCCGACGGCGCGCATGCGCCCGGCCTTGGCGGCGGGTGCGATGTCGGTGACGGCGTTGATCATCATTTGCACTTGGCCTGCAATGAGATCAACCGACGCCGGGCCACCGCCTTTATACGGTACGTGGATGCCCGCGAAGCCGACGGCGCGGCTCAACATTTCGCCCGACAAATGGCTGATGGTGCCAATGCCGCCGCTGCTGAATCGGATCGGTTGCACCTTCGAAGCGGCTATCAGATCACGCACGCCGCGAGCGTTGACGCCTGGATGCAGGGCAACGATGAGCGGCGAAGAGGCAAGCAAAATTACCGGCGTCAAATCGCGCTCCAGGCTGTAGCCGAGCTTGGCATACAACGATTGCGAAATCGCCTGTGCTGTGCTGATGTTCAGCACGGTGTGGCCATCAGGGGCGGCCTTGGCCACCAACTCGCTGCCGAGATTGCCACCGGCACCGGGCCGGTTGTCGACGATCACCGGCACGTTTAAAACATCGCTCATGCGCTGGCTGAGGATGCGTGCGATGGCGTCATTGACACCGCCCGGTGGGAAGGCTACGACATAGCGCATGGGGCGTGACGGAAAGTCTGCTGCTTGTGCAAGGGCGCAGGGGACGAGTAGCAAGCCCAGCAGTCTGAGCAGGTGGTTGATGGGCATGACAAACTCTATCTGTCATTCCCGCGCAGGCGGGAATCCATGGGATGATTGAGAGGCTACGTGTGTTATGGGTTCCCGCCTGCGCGGGAATGACGGGAGCGGTCAGGCGCCTGCGTGACAATTGGCGCTGCCGTCATCCATGCGCGAGGCATCAACCGTCCCGATCCAGCACTTTCTGTATCTCCGCCGCAGGCACTTTAATTTCCACTCCGGCGCGCTCCTTTTGCAACATCAAAAACGAGCGCGAATCGAGATTGCCCCATCCGCGATTCAAGCCCTCGGTCATTTCGGCGTGCGTGAGCGAGGCGATTTTCATCGGCACGCCAAGTTCGCGCGCAAGTTCGGTGGCGAGCGTCACGTCCTTGTGCGCCAAACGCAACGCGAAATCGGGCGGATCGAATTTGTGTTGCATGAATTGGCCGCCCAAACGGTCAAAGGTGCGTACGCGGCCCAGCGCGCATTGACGCAGCGCCGTCCACAGCGCCACGGGCTCCACACCGCCTTTCACGCCCAGCGTGAATAGTTCGGCCAACGCCGCCTGTACCGCATAGCCTGAAGCATTGTGTACGAGCTTGGCCACCGTGCCGTCGCCGCTGTTGCCGATGTAGAACACCTGATCGCCGATCGCGTCGAGTACTTTGCGATACTGGTCAAACACGGCTTTATCGCCCCCCACCAGCAGTGCCATTTTGCCCGACTTCGCGCCCTTGGGGCCGCCGGATACCGGCGCGTCGAGCATGTGGATGCCCTTTTCCTTGAACTTCGCGTGCAGCGCGCGTACCACGGTGACGGAGTTGGTCGACAGATCAAACCACACCGTGCCGGGCTTCATGTTGGCGAGCAGGCCGTCGGCGTTGAGCGCGACATCCTGCACTTCCTTCGGGCCGGGCAACGACGTCATGATGACGTCGTTGTTCTGTGCGATTTGCTTGACACTGTCCGCCCATTGAGCACCCACTTCGACATGCCGTTTGGACAAATCGCGGTTCAAATCGTTGACAGTGACTTCAAACTCCGCCTTGCACAGGTTGTAGGCCATGTGCCCGCCCATGGTGCCGATGCCGATGAATCCGACTTTCATTGTAGGTCTCCGTTGGTTGTCCCGTTGTTGCGAGAGGGGGCTGAGAATTCTAGCACTCCTGCTCATGCGCACTGCCGGTGGTTGCGAGTGCAGCCAAAACCCTCTAAGGTGTTGTGCATGGTGAAACGACTCTATCCCGTGATGGGTTTTGCGGCGGCGATGATCAGCGGCGGCGCGCTCGCTCAGGGCGTTGCGTATCCGGTCAAGCCGCTACGCGTGCTGGTGCCCTTTCCGCCGGGCGGCACGCCGGACATACATATCCGCTTCATGAGCGAAAGGCTGCTCGCGCGCTTGGGACAACCTCTCGTCGTCGATAATCGTGCCGGGGCGAGCGGCAATATCGCCATGGAAACCGCAGCCCGTGCGCAGCCCGATGGGCACACGCTGATAATTGGTACTGTCGGCAACTGGGCAGTGAATCCACACTTGTTTAAACTCAGTTACGACGTCCAACGTGATTTCTCACCCATAGTTCAGATTGCCATCACGCCCGCGGTGCTGGTGGTGCACCCCACCGTGCCGGTGAACACGGTTAAGGAGCTGATCGCGCTCGCGGCCAAAACGCCCGGCGCGTTGAATTACGGCTCATCGGGCGTGGGCGGCTTTGGCCACATGTGCGCGGAGCTTTTTTCGGTGATGACCAAAACCCGCATGACGCACGTGCCGTACAAGGGCGCGGCGCTGGCGTTGACTGAACTGACCGGCGGACACATTCAGATCTTGTTTAACAGTGCCGCGATGACGTTGCCGCATATCAAGGCGGGTCGTGTGCGTGCGCTGGCCACCACCGGCGCCACGCGCTTTGCCGCCATGGCGGAACTGCCGACGGTGGCGGAGGCAGGCGTGCCCGGCTATGAAAACATCACGTGGTCGATGGTGGGCGGGCCGGCAAAAATACCACCTGCCGTTGTCGAGCGTTTGAACACGGAATTCAACGCCATCTTGCGCGAGCCGGATATCCGCGAGCGGTTTGCGGGTACGGGATCGTCGGTTACAGGTACCAGCGTAAAGCAGGCGTCGGAAATTCTTAACGCGGAGCTGTTGAAGTTCGGCCGGCTGGTGCGCGAGGCGAAGATTCCGCCAGCAGGCGGCGGGTAGCGGCGTAGGCGATGGACGACAGGATTGTTTGTGGATAGACGCCATTACTGGCTGCTGGTGCTGTGTGCATCGGCGATCCTCATGATTACCATGGGCACCCGGCAGTCGCTGGGTTTGTTTGTATCGCCGCTGAATACGTCAACCGGGTTGGGCATCGTCACCATCAGTTTCGCGTTGGCGGTGGGGCAGTTCGTGTGGGGTGCGGCGCAGCCGATTTTTGGCGCGCTGCTGGATCGTGCGGGCACGGTGCGCATTATCGTAATCGGCGCGCTGATGATGGCGGTGGGGCTGGCGGCCACGCCCTTCATGTCCAGCGGATTTGGGCTGGTGATGATGCTGGGTGTTGTGATGGCGGCGGGCGCGGGTGCGGGCAGTTTTTCCATCCTCATCGGCTCCGCGGCGCAGCGCTTGCCGGTTGAAAAGCGCGCATTTGCTTCCGGCTTTATCAACGCCGGTGGTTCGTTCGGCCAGTTTGTGTTTGCGCCAGTTTCGCAGGCGCTGATCATGGCGTTCGGCTGGGTGAGCGCGATGTGGGCGCTGGCGGTGGCATGTCTGGCGACGATTCCGCTGGCGTTTAAACTCGGCAACAAACCGCAGACCGCGCCGGTGGCGGGCGCGCCGGCGGAAATCACCTTGAAGGAACAAATTCGCGTGGCATTCCAGGACCGCAGTTACTGGTGCCTGCACGCGGGGTTTTTCACCTGCGGGTTTCACATCTCGTTTCTGGTGACGCATTTGCCGGGCGAGGTGAATTTGTGCGGTTTGCCTGCGAGCGTGTCGGCTGGGGCTCTGGCGGCCATCGGCATTGCCAACATCGCTGGCAGTTTGGGCGTGGGCTGGCTGGCACAAAAATATCGCATGAAAATGCTGCTGTTTTGGGTTTACGCCATGCGCGCGGTGGCTGTGGCATGTTTTCTGCTGGCGCCCAAAACTGCGATGACGTTCTATATTTTCGGCGCGGCGCTGGGCATAACATGGCTTGCCACGGTGCCGCCGACAGCAGGCCTTGTCGGCAAACTGTTTGGCGCGCGGTATCTTGCGACCCTGTTTGGGCTCACGCTGCTGTCGCATCAGATCGGCGGCTTTTTCGGCGCATGGCTGGGCGGCGTGGCGGTTGACCGTGCTGGAAACTATCAGTGGTTGTGGTACGCCGATATTGTGTTTGCGAGCCTGGCGGCGCTGGTGAATCTGCCGATACGCGAGGCGCCGCCGCAGCTAGTGGCCAACGCAGCGTAGATTATGTAACTAATTGTTTTTAAACAATAATTTATTAGCTGTCCCATTGACTTCTTGTCACTCATTGGACATCTGGCGGCGCTACACTACTCGTACGTTTTGCCTATTGAAAAGGAGTTCGCATGCCGCCCCGCACACGCCACGACACCCATCCCTTGCCAGCACGTCATGCGCCGCGA
>SYEN01000004.1 GCA_005800795.1 Burkholderiales bacterium
CGTTAACGAGTGGGGAGATCAGGAATCCTCATTGCACCAATCACTTGCAGTATTTTTTACCCTTTTTATGCAAAATTCAGGTTAGCGGGGCTATTGCACGCGTGCGCCCAGCGCCGTGAAAATTTTGCCCCAGCGATCGGATTCCAGTTTGATGTAGGCCGCGAATTCGCCGGCGTCTTTGTCGAGCATCGCCGTGCCGCCCTGGCTAGCGAATTGTTCAGACACATCGGCGCGTCGTACAATTTTCCCGGCCTCGGTGCGCAGCCTGTTGATGATGTCTTCAGGCGTGCCGCTGGGTGTCATCAGCCCAAACCAGGTGACAGTTTCAAAATTCGGGTAGCCCGACTCCGCCACGGTGGGCACTTTGGGTGTTACCGGCGAGCGTTGCGCACTGCTTACCGCCAAAGCGCGCAACCGGTTGCTGCTGACGTGGGGCGTAGCCGACAGCATATTGCAAAAGAAAATGCTCACATGGCCACCAAGTAAATCAGTCAACGCTGGCGCGCTGCCCTTGTAGGGCACATGCACCATGTTGATTTTCGCCGCGCGCATGAACAACTCGGTGGTCAAATGTGGTGTGGTCCAGTTGCCGGTGGAGGCATAGTTGATCGCACCGGGCTTGGTGCGCGCCAACGCCACCAGTTCCGCCAGTGATTTCACCGGCATAGACGGATGCACCACCAGAATGAACGGTACCGAGGCGATACGCGATATCGGAGCGAAATCGCGTGCGCTGAAGTTGACTTTGTTGGTGAGAGGCGCGGTAATCATGGTGGAGCCCCCCATGTACAGGTTGTAGCCGTCGGCAGGTGCCCGCGCAGCGATCTCGGTGCCGATGATGCCGCCAGCGCCGGCGCGGTTGTCGACAACGAACGATTGGCTCAGCGCTTCGCTGAATTTCGGTGTGACGATGCGCGTGACGATATCGACGCCCGCGCCGGGGGGAAACGGCACGATGACGCGCACCGGTTTGACGGGGTAGGGCGCTTGCGCCCAGCAAACCGCAGCCGAAAGCAGAGTGGTCAGCGCAAAGCCTGTGCGTACGATGTGACGCGAGTTGTGCATGGTGTGTGCCTCTCTAAATACAGTACATGTCATCATAAGCGACTCTCCATGGGGCGGGCAAATGGGTGAGCGTTGCAAGCTGCCAACGAATCCATGATGTGTAAATTCGCGTGCAGCGCGCGGAATCCGCTCCGCATGCCGTGCGACGATGCACAATGCCACATTGCGGCGATTGACGGCTTGCCTGACGCAGACTAGATTGTAATCCGCCGGAACCATGCCATCAAAACCAACACGATCGCCTTTACACAGGAGAAATCACATGGCCGAGACCCCCACCTTCGGACGCTACGCCGAAATTCCCATCGACAAAATGACACCGGAGCAGAAGGAAGGCTACCAGTCGCTGATGGAAAATCGCGGCCGCTTGCCCGGCCCCAACAAGATTTGGGTGCACAACCCGAAGCTGGCGAAGGTGATGGGGCCGCTGGGCGCGCATTTTCGTATCGGCTATTCGCTGAGCGAGCGAGAGCGCGAAATTGCCGTGTGCATCATCAATGCCAAATTTCATTCGGGCTACCCGACTGGTGCGCACGAACGTGCGGCCAAGGCAGCGGGGTTGCCGGCAGAAAAAGTCGAGGCAATTCTGTCGGGCCTGACGACATCGTTCGACGACAAACGCGAACAGGTGATTTACGAAATGGGTGTGTGTCTTGCCAACTCGCGCTGGGTGTCCCGTGGACTGTACGACCGCGCGGTGGCGGTGCTGGGGCATGTCGGCATCACCGATGTCATTACGTTGATGGGCTTTTACAGCAGCGTGGCGATGACGCTCGCCTTCTACGACGTGCCGCCGGGATCTACCGGCATGGAGCGCTAAAGAGTGCGGGATAGCCACGACTAAGAAGTCGATTGTAAGTATCTGTTTTATTATGATGTTTTAAGGAGCAAGAATGCCCTGGATAGAAGCCAATGGCGCCAGCCTGCGCTACACACTCACCGGTTCCGGCAAGGACACGCTGGTACTGGTGCACGAAGCCGGCGGTTGCCTCGACAGTTTTGACGACGCCTTGCCCGCGCTGGAAAAAGAATTTCGCGTACTGCGTTACGACCAGCGCGGTTTCGGTTTTTCCGAAAAGGCGCGCGAGATGACGTTCGACGGCGTGGTGGCCGACCTTGCTGCGTTGATCGATGTTTTGAATATTTCCGGGCCGGTGTTCATGGCGGGCTGCGCAATGGGGGCGGATTTTTCTGTCGGCTACGCCTCGCAGTATCCGTCGCGCGTATCGAAGCTCGTCATTGCCAGCCCCAACATCGGCCACAACGGCGCTCGCAGCGCGGGCAGCATTGAACGCGCTGCGGTGGCCGAGCGCGACGGTGTGCGCGTCACCATGCAGGCAAGCCACGACCGTTCGTACCCGGAAAACATGCGCGCGCTGGATCGCGAACGCTTCAAGCTTTATCAGGCACGCTGGGTGTGCAACACGCCGGCGTCGTTCAGGGCGCAGGCGATCATGATGAGCACCAACGACCTTACGCCCGATTACCCGAAAATCACCGCGAAAACACTGGTCATCGGCTGCAAATACGACGGTCTGCGCACACCTGAAAAGGCACAAAGCGTGGCGAAAGCGTTGCCAGGCTCACAGTACGTGGAAGCGGAAACCGGGCACTTCATGCATCTGGAAACGCCGCAGCTTTTCGTGGATACTAATCTGCCTTTTTTCAAGGGACATTGAGCAGAGCGCGGCAGCCGGATTCGAAACCTCATTCCGCCTTGATACCCGATGAACGAATCAACTTGCCCCATCGTGGCAGATCATTGCGGATGCGCTCGGCGAATTGCTCCGGCATGTTGAGTACGGGGTCCATGCCCTGACTGGACAGGCGCTGCGCGGTTTCTTTTTCGCCGATGCCTTTGACCAATGCGGCGTGCAGCCGGGCAACCACGTCGCGCGGTGTGCCTGTGGGGGCGAGCAAGCCAAACCATGAGCTGGCCTCGAAACCCGGCACACCGGATTCTGCGACGGTAGGTACATCCGGCATCTGTGGCGAGCGCCGCGTGTCACCCACCGCCAGCGCGCGTATGCGGCCGCTGCGCACATGCGGTAGCGAAGTGAGCACGGGGTCGTACATCAGCGCGGTCTCGCCACCGAGCAGTGCGACCATTGCCGGGGCCACCCCCTTATAGGGGATGTGCAGGAGATCAATTTTCGTCATGCTCTTAAACATTTCGATGCCCAGATGCGATACCGAACCCGGGCCCGCAGTGCCGAAGGCGAGTTTTCCGGGGTTGACTTTGGCGAGCGCTATCAGTTCCTTCAGCGTGCGCACGGGCAGCGAGGGATGCACCTCGAACACAAAGATGCTGGCAGCAACGATGGTGATGGGCGCGAAATCTTTCACCGGGTCGTAGCCCACTTTCGCGTAGAGATGCGGCACCACACACAAGGTTGCCATGCTTCCGGATGACAGCGTGTAGCTGTCGGGCGGCGACTTGGCGACATACTCGCCTGCGATGCTGCCGCTGGCGCCGGTGCGCTGTTCGACAACGGCAGGTTGGCCGAATGCCTCGGAAAGTTTTTGCGCGGCGACGCGTGCCACAAAATCAACGGCACCGCCCGGCGCAGAGCCCGCGATGATGCGTAGGGTTTTGACGGGATACGCGATGGCGCGGTCCTGGGCGCAGGCCAGCGCGGGAAGGAGTGTGATGGCGGCGCAGGCTGAGAGGATTCGCATGGAAAAAATATCAATAAAAACAGATACTTATGAACTATCTGCTCAAGTGGACAACCTGCTGCAAAACACGCCCGCATCTGCGCAGGATGCGATTGCCCAGCTTTGCTCAAGAATGCTTTCAGCGATATTGGGCGCGAAAACCATGTGCAGCTGCCCGCGGGTTTTGGTCTTGATGTCTTCATCGGTCAGCGGACGTTTCACGCTGCCGCGGCAGTGTTGCACGCTGGCAGTGAGCGTTGTTCCGTCTTTTAGGGTTACGCGCACATGGGCGGCTTCACGCCCGACTGCGTCGTCGTTGGTGTAGCTGACTTTCTTGCGCAGCGCGCTGATGGCGGGATCGCGCACAACACTGTTGGCGACTTCGGAGATGCCGGCTTGTTTATAGACGAGTGTCGCCACCGCCCAATGTTGCAGGCTTACCAGCGCCTGCCCGCGGTCTTTGGGTTCCACCAGATCGGTGAGCTTGGCTGCGAGTGGGTTTAGCGTGAGGTCGATGCGTTCGATTTGTGCGCCGTCGAATGATTTTTGACTCACGATATCCCGGCAAGCATCAATGATTGAGTGGATCACCACGCCAGCCGGGTAGGGCTTGTAAGCGAGGGTCGAAATCTCAAAGGTTTGGCCGAGATTGGCAATGGCGGCCTCCAGATTCGGCGGCCGTGCAAACGACACGGCAAAGCCCTTGGGGCCTTCGAGCATGTTGGCTGAACACTCAAAACCGCGCGCAGCGAGCAGCGCTGCCTGCAAACCGCAGCGGGCGGCATGAGCTGGTGAAAAATGGCTGGCGTCGGTGGATTGCCCCTGACGAATGCCGGCGGATTGGTTGGCCGCATGTCCAATGGCGGTGACCATGCCGGCTTCGTCCAGCTGTAACAGTTTGCCCGCAGCCACGGCCGCGCCGATGCCACCGACGAGGCCCTGCATGGAGAGGCCCACCGCGCTTTCGGCCGGTGGTGTGGTGAGAATACTGCCGACGCGGCATTGAATTTCCACGCCGAGAATCAGTGCGTGTAGCAGGTCCTGGCCGGAGACTTTTTGCCGTTGCGCCATCGCCAGCAGTGCCGCCGCCACCGGGCTGGTGGGGTGTGCGACAGTGGCGTAGTGCGTGTCATTGAAAGCGAGCGCGGCGGAAGTCATGCAGTTGATGAAGGTGGCGTTCAGCGCGTCGAGTTTTTCGCGACGGCCGATCAGGGTGGTGTCGGCGGCGCCATTAAATTCGGTGAGAAACTTCAGCATCAATTCGACGTGGGCCTCGTGTGAGCCACCCGCTGCGCAGCCGATGTAATTGACGAAGGCACGCAGGCCTTCGTGCCGAACTTCGGGTGGCAAATCCTCGTAACGTGAACCGACGGCGTAGCGGGCGAGGTGGCGGGTAATGGGCGGCACTGTGCTGCTCCTCAAAATCGATGGCGGCTGATAGTTACTCAAACAATAGCATGAAGTTTCGGGCGGAATATAATGACCTGTGAACGCGCCAGCCAACTGAACCTCGAAACAAGGGAAGATCTCGCGATGATCGAACGCACGCTCGACTTGCCCACCCCCAGCGGTCCCATGGAAACATTTATCGTACATCCACAGGATCGCGGCCCGCATCCGGCCGTGGTGCTCTACATGGACGTATGGGGGATACGCGAAGAACTGCGCGATATCGCGCGGCGCATTGCGACAGTCGGTTACTACTGCGTACTACCGGATTTTTATCACCGGCAGGGCAAAATGCGCCACGCGTATTACGACGCGAAAGGACGCATGATTTCGCTGGATTTGCTTGATGAGGTGCGCAGGCAAATCGTGCTGGAGCCGCTGTCAAGGTTGTCAGACGCTATGGTGATCGAGGATACCGCCACGCTGCTGCGGTTCATGGATAACGGCGAACCGGCGCGCCCCGGCGCGATGGGCGCGGTGGGCTACTGCATGGGCGGGCGGCATGTGTTTCTCGTGGCGGCGGCATTCCCGGAACGGTTCCGCGCCTGTGCCAGTTTGCACGGCTCGCTAATCGTCACGGATGCCGCTGATTCACCTCACTTGACGGCGTGTCAGGGCACCGGAGAAATCTATTGCGGCCTGGCAGAAACCGACCGCCACGCGCAGCCGGAGAAGGTCAAAGCGTTGCTGAACACGACGTGGAAACAGACGTTTCACCATGAACTGCACAAAGGTGCCGATCACGGCTATGCCTTGCCCGACCGCGACGTGTATCACAAAGCCGCGGCGAATCGCGATTGGGAAGTGATCTTCGGCATGTTCCGGCGGCAGATGCCATTTTAAAAAAATCAATAAAAACATATAGTTATGAGTTATTCTCGCCGGTGGCTTGCGCCCGCAGCGTCTGACACGAGTCAATCTGCCCGTATGTTCGCTTCTTTGATCACCTTCGCCCATTTCGCCGTTTCGCTGGCCACGTAAGCCGCGAACTGCTCTGGCGTATTCGCAATTATTTCGATGGCGAAGTTGGTCAACGGCTCGGCGACTTCGCGCGATTTCGCCGCTTTGGTGATTTCGGAGTGCAACAATATCACGATATCGCGTGAGGTGCCGGCGGGCAGCATCACGCCGTACCACAGGCTGGCTTCATAGCCGGGCAGATTGGCGGCTTCAGCGACAGTGGGCATTTCGGGCGCAGCGGCTGAACGTTTGGCGCTGGTCATCGCGATGACCCGCAGCTTGCCCGCCTTGGCATAAGTCAGCGTGGGGTTGGGGCTGGTGAACATAAGTTCGACTTGCCCGGAGATCAAATCCACATACGCCGGCCCGCCGCCTTTGTAGGGGATGGTGGTCATGCGCGTGCCGGTCAACGATTGAAACAGCGCCGCGGCCAGATGGCCGCCCGAGCCGTTGCCGGATGTCGCCAGGTTGAGTTTGCCCGGGTGGGCCTTGGCCAGTGCGATTAACGCTTTGATCGACGTCGCGGGCACCGAGGGATGCAGCACGACGGCGTTGGGGCTGGAGGCGATCAGCGTGACCGGTACGAAATCCTTGACAGAATCGTAGGGCAACTTCGCGTCAAGTGCGGGGTTGATCGAGTGTGTGACGGATACCAGCAGCATGGTATGGCCGTCGGCGGGAGATTTGGCGGCGAGCGCGGTGCCGATTTTCTGCCCGCCACCGGCGCGGTTGTCGACGACGAACTGTTGGCCGAGTGCGGGCGTGAGTTTGGCACTGACCGAGCGCGCAACGATGTCGGTGGCGCCACCGGGCGGGAAGGGGACGATGAAGCGCACCGCTTTCGTGGGATAGGTTTGCGCATAGGCAGGCAGGGCACTGCACAGCATGGCGCCTATCGTTGCGAAGGTTTTGCAGCGCATGGGATTCTAAAAAATATGATATAAAACAATGGGTTATGATTTTGCGGTACGATGCTTGAAAGAGGTGCCGCTACTGGCCAAGCTTAACCGCTTTGCCGATACGCGCCGATTCCTCGATGGCGAGCGTGATTTCCAGCGTCTGGCGGGCTTCGCGCGGCGTGGCCATGGGGCAGGGGCGGTTGCGCGACAAATGATCAAGCCACACGCGCGATTCGTCCGCCACAGGGCCCCAGTAATCGCCCAGGTGCCAGTTGCCCGGCGTGGAGGACGACAGGAACGCCGTCTGAAATTGCAGGCCGGGGATGTAAGCGTGCGGGATGCCCTTATTGGTGATCAGCAGTTCGTCGGTGTGATCATCGTTCAGAATCAGCGCGCCTTCCGAGCCGAATACTTCGATGCGCACGCCCATGCCGAGCTGCGGCGCGTGCGCCGGCAGCGCGAAGTAGACGCCGAGATTCACCACGGCACCGTTTTCATAGGTAATCAGCGCAAAGGTGGCGTCGTTAACGTCAAAGCCCGCTTCGCGAAACACCGTGCCATGGCCGCGTGCGGTGACTTCGACCGGTCGTATGCCTTCGAGAAACCAGCCGGCGACATCGACCCAATAGGTCAGCACATCCACCACCGGTGTGGCGGTAGCCGAACGCTTGAGGATTTCGATGCCCTGCGCGCGCGTGTTACAGGCGCGGCCAGTGAGCGCGGTGATGTGTCCGACGCGGCCTTCGAGAATCTGATCCTTGGCCGAAAGGTAACGGCGCTTGAAGCGCTGTGCGTAACCGACATAGAGCAGCGTTTTGGTGGCCTCGGCCTTGGCGATGATCTTGTCGGCGTCGGCGAGTGTCAGCGCGATCGGTTTTTCAACCAGAACGGGCTTGCCGAGTTCCAGCGCCTGCATCACCGGTTCAAGATGCTCATGTTCACTGGTAGAGACGATTACCGCGTTGACTTTGGGATGTGCGATCACCGCCAGATTGTCGCTGGATGAAAAGTCGGCACCGGTTTTTTCAGCGAGGGCCGCGGCACGATCAGCGCTCAGATCCGACACCGCGAGGAAGTTTACTGCCGGGTGTGAGGCCGCCATTTGGGCACGCAGGGAGCCGATTCTGCCTGAGCCGACAACGGCGATGCCGAGTTCGCGTGTGTTCATGAATTTCCTTGGATTTGCAAGAGGGGCGTAGTTGTCCAGCGGGTATTTTCGCACCTGGTGAAGGTCGGTGCAAAAAGCGTTGCTTGACGCTCATCGAGTGACGCTGGCACCATAGGCCTATGAAGCGAATCCAGAAGCTGTTCGTGCACGCGTTACTGGTGATGACTGCAATCTCGCTGTTAGCGAGTGTGCTGGCGCAGGGCAGGCCAAGCGCGGCGTGGCCAGTTAAGCCGGTGCGCCTGATCGTGCCGCTGGCGCCGAGCGGCAGTGTCGATACCGTGGCACGGTTGGTGGCGTCGCGGTTGGCGGATAAATTCGGCCAGCAGTTTGTGGTGGACAACCGGCCGGGCGCGGGCGCGACATTGGGCA
>SYEN01000292.1 GCA_005800795.1 Burkholderiales bacterium
GCCATCAGCAGCACGCCGCGTATACGCGATTGCAGATTTTCCTCGGTGGTGTCTTCCTTAAGCCCGTTGAATTCGCCAGCGAGCGTTTGCACAAACAAATCGTAGAGCGGTTTGATGGCAATTTCCGTGTAGCGCACCTTGAGCGCCTCGGCTTCAGCGCAGGCGTCTTCGCGGCTCATGCTGGCGGTGTATTGCGACGGCATCATCACCGCTTTCACGCGCTCCGGCCCCAGCGCATCCGCCGCCACCGCCAGCGTCAGTGCCGAATCAATGCCTCCGGACAAGCCCAGCAGCACGCCGGGAAAACCATTCTTGGTCACGTAATCACGCACGCCCAACACCAGTGCCTGATAGACCTCAGCTTCCAGCGGTTGTGCCGGGGCAATTTTGCCGGGCTGCGGCACGCCATTAAAAATATCAATAAAATCAATGACTTGAACAAATGATGCCGAGAGGTGAACGAGCGTGCCTGCGGCATCCATGGCAAATGAAGCGCCGTCGAAGACGAGTTCATCCTGTCCGCCGACCTGATTGGCAAAAATCACCGGAATGCCGGTTTCCGCTGCGCGGCCGCGCACCACTTCATAGCGCGTCTGCTGCTTGTTCATGTAATAAGGCGAGCCGTTGAGCACCAGCAACACCTTCGCGCCTGCCTGTTTGGCCGCGATGGCGGCAGGCTCTTCCCACACGTCTTCGCAGATGTTCACGCCCATGTGCAAGCCTTCGTGCTCAAACACGCACGGCGCGCTGCCTGAATGAAAGTAACGCTTTTCGTCGAACTCTTTGTAGTTCGGCAACTCGCGCTTCAGATACGTGGTGAGAATTTTTCCATCACGTAAAACCGATGCGGCGTTGTAACGTTTACCTTTGTCCCGGTGAGGATGGCCGACCACCAGCGTGATGCCATTCGTCTTGACTGCCAGGTCCGCCAACGCGGCCGCACATGCATCGCAAAAATCGTCGCGCAGCAGCAGATCTTCCGGCGAATAACCGCAGATTGCCAGCTCGGTGGTCAGCAACAAGGAGGCGCCGCCCTCACGCGCACGCGCAGCGGCATCGACGATTTTCGTGGCATTGCCCACGATGTCGCCCACGGTGTAGTTGAGTTGTGCAATCGCTATTTTCATGGCGGCAATATATCATCGACGCATGTTTTTTTCGCCTGCCCATTTCGATTCGGCATGAATTCAGAGGATGGTTTTCGCGACATGACTCACGCGATTGAACCGCGCGCTGGCCTTGCTGCCGGCGCGGCAACACTGATCGCCGCCACCGCCCCGGCTTACGCGCAGACGTCTCCGGTCAATTTCCCCGTCAAGCCCATACGCATGGTGGTGCCATTCGCGCCCGGCGGTGGCACCGATGTGATCGCGCGCCAGCTTGCGGTACGGCTGACTGAATCGTTCAAGCGGCAAGTCGTAGTCGATAACCGCGCAGGCGCCAACGGCATCATCGGCACGGAAATCGTCGCCAACGCGCCGGCCGACGGCTACACGCTGCTGTTTGTCTCCAGTCCGCATTCGGTCAACCCCAGCCTCTATGCGAAGTTGCCGTACGACACCGTGCGCGATTTCGCACCGATATTGATGACGGCAACCTCGCCCTATGTGCTGGTGGCACACAGCTCGCTGCCCGTGCGCAACATCAGGGAACTCATCGCTTTGGCGAAAGCCCAGCCGGGACAAATAGACTACGCCTCCGGCGGCGCGGGCAGCTCGGCGCATCTCGCCGCGGAGCTGTTCAACCAGATAGCCGGCATCAAGCTTCGCGAAATTCCCTACAAAGGTGCGGGGCCGGGCCTCGCAGCCGTCCTCGGCGGACAAGTGGCGCTGGTATTCGGCAATGCGCTAACGGTAAAGCCGCACATCCAGAGCGGTCGCCTGCGCGCGCTGGGCCTCGCCAGCCCCAAACGTTCGGCCAGCGCGCCGGACATGCCCACCATCGCCGAACAAGGCGTGCCAAGCTACAGCGCTGACGCAGTACTCGGTCTGCTTGCACCGGCGCGCACGCCACGGCCGATTGTTGATACGCTCAACAACGAAGTGCACAAAGTCATGCGTTCAGCCGACATGATCGAAGCCATGAAAATTGCCGGCGTGGAAATCGCCATCGGCACACCGGAAGAATTCGGCCGCATCATCGAATCGGAAATGCAGCGCTGGGGAAAAGTGGTACGGGCATTGGGTTTGAAGGTGGAATAGGCTTGCGTAGGACGCAAGAGAATCCGCAATTTCAGAAATCGCTGCGCGAGGGGAGGCACGCCGAATACCGCTTCAGCATGAAATTTATAAGTATTTGATTTAATTGATTTATTTTTCCAGTGGCGCGTGCCATACCCAGACAGTCAGCCACCTTCCCCTCAAAGGTCATACATCGTTTCGAGCAAGCGCCTCCCCTTCCGCCCCTCGGGCAGGTTTAATAGTTGCGTGAGCGCTTTGTCGTCCACGCTCGAGTAAATTCCCGACGACGTGGCCACAAACCACAGACTCATCCAGTGCCGGCCACAGATGCCGCAACGAAGCAGTGTGAATTCGACGCCCTGCGTGTGGCCGCAATCGGCAACAAAGGCTTGATCGCTGCCTGCGCAGCAACACCATTCCCGGGTTTTGACGGGATCGCTCACTGCGAATGTCCTTTGCGCCTGCGTGCCGGAGTTTACGGGGGATAAGCCTCGTCCCTATTCTATGTCCATGCTGCCTCGCGTGTCCGCAGGTTTGAACGATTGGCGTACAATTCGGCTCCGCTACACGCAACCCCGGCCCCGCCCTTGACCGTAGAAATCATCGCCTCGCTGGCCGCTGTCGACCCGGCGCAATGGAACCGCCTGGCAGGTGGCAACCCGTTCCTGCGGCACGAATTCCTGCACGCGCTGCATGAAACCGGCTGCGCTTCGGAGCGCACCGGATGGACACCGCGGTATCTGGTCTCAATAGCCAACGGCCAACTCAACGGTGCCATGCCGCTTTACATCAAAGGGCATTCCCGTGGCGAATATGTGTTCGACTGGGCGTGGGCAGACGCCTACCAGCGGCATGGGCTTGAGTACTACCCCAAGTTGCTATGCGCGATTCCGTTCACGCCGGTAAGTGGGCCGCGCATTCTCGGCGAATCCACCAACGTTCTGGACGAACTGGCATCCAGAGTGCTCGAGATCGCGACTGACAGTAAGGCATCGTCGCTGCATTGCCTGTTCCCGCCCGCCGAGCAGGTCCACCTGCTCAAAAGCAAAGGCATGATGGTGCGCCATGGCGTGCAGTTTCACTGGGTGAATGAGGGCGACGCCAATTTTGAGGAATACCTCGCGCGCCTGAATCACACCAAGCGCAAAAAAATCCGGCAGGAACGGCGTAAGGTTGTTGAGGCCGGCATTACTTTCCGCTGGCTGGAAGGCACAACCATCACAGAGGATGACTGGGCGTTTTTCACGCGCTGCTATGAGCGCACCTATCGTGAGCACCACAACACACCGTATCTTAACGACGCGTTTTTTCAGCGCATCGGCAAAACCATGCCGGAGAATCTGCTGTTGATCGTCGCCGAGCGCGATGGCAAGCCCATCGCAGCGTCTTTCAACGTGCGAAGCCATGCGAACGGCGGCCGTCTGTACGGCCGCTACTGGGGTGCCATCGAACATCATCCGATGCTGCATTTTGAGGCTTGTTATTACCAGACCATCGAATACTGTCTCGCGCGCGGCATTGCCGTGTTCGAAGGCGGCGCGCAGGGCGAACACAAAATGGCGCGCGGCCTGATGCCGGTGCAAACTTCGTCGGCGCACTGGCTGGCGCACCCACAATTCGCGGAGGCCATTGAAGCCTTTCTCGCGCGCGAGCAAAAAGGCATTGAGCACTATATGGACGAATTGCGCGAACACACGCCGTTCGCGCAACAACCGTCCTGATCACCTTCGCCATGGCCGCGCCCAACACCCCTGCCGCGCACGGAGCAACCAGCACGCTGGAACGCGTGCGCGGCAACCTCATGGGCGGCATTACCGCGGCGGTGTTGAGCGTGCCCACCTGCGTCGGCTTCGGCATTCTGGCGCTGGCGCCGCTGGGCACGGAATTCATCCAGCACGGCGTGCTCGCGGGCCTTTACGCGGCTGTGGCGGGCGGCATCATTTCCGCGCTGATGGGCGGTCGCGACAACACGGTAATTTACTCGCCGCGCGGCATTGTCACGTTCCTGATCAGCGCCCTGGTGGCGCAGAATCTTACCGGCGTAGCGCACGCGCAAGCCGGGATACGCGATCCGAACATGCTGATGGCGCTGGTATTTCTGATGGTGTTTCTTGCCAGTGCCTTGCAAACGCTGTACGGCCTGCTGAAATTCGGTGTGTTCGCCAAATACCTGCCCGCACCGGTGTTGGCGGGTTTCCAGGTGGCGGGTTCCCTGTTGATTTTTGCCGCACAGGTGCCTGTGGTGTTGGGTCTGCCGGCCGACATGGGTATCGCCGGCCTGCCCGGGCACTTTGACGCGGTTCAACCCTAGACCATCGTGATCGGCATCATCACGGGGCTGGCGATGATGCTGATCCCTAAAATATCGCCTGCACTGCCTGCGCATATCGCCGGACTAATCGCGGGCACCCTCGGCTTCTATCTGCTGGCCGGCTTTGGCCTGCGCGACAAGCTCGGCCCGCTGATCGGCATGATCAACTGGTCATGGCCTTCACCGCACTACTTCATGAAATTCGCCGGCGTGCTGACCCAGCCAGAATATCAGACGCTGATTATTCCGGTGCTCACCGGCGCGGCCAGTCTGTCGGTCATCAGTTCACTGGACACGCTGCTGGGCGCGCGTAACGCCGAGCGCCGGCTGGGCCTGCGGCTCGAAGGCAACCGCGAGTTGTACACGCAGGGTCTGGCGGGCATGCTGGCTTCCGGATTCGGCGGCATTCTGCCCGGCATCAACATGAATGCCAGCTACTCCAACCAAACAAGCGGTGGCACGGGGCCTGCGTCCATCGGCTTTTTTGTGCTACTGATCCTCAGCGGCTTGTTGCTGCCGGTGATCGGCATTATTCCGCGCGTGGTCATCGCCAGCATGATGATAGGCGCGGCGATTCAGCTTTTCGACCGCTGGACGCTCGATATGCTGTCCAAGGTGGTGCGCGGGCGTGCCGACAATCGCGCGGGTGTCGCGGCCGATCTGGCCATCGTCTTGATCGTTGCCGTGCTCGCCATCGTTGCCAACATCGGGCTGGCGGTACTGATGGGCTTTGTGGTCACCATTGCGATGTTCCTGTTGCGCATCAGCAAATCGGTGGTCCGCCGCGAGTTCACCGCCGACGCCATTCATTCGCGCAAAATGCGCGAGCCGGAGCAGATGGCTACACTGGCGGCGCGCGGCAGGCGCATCACCGTCATCGAGCTTGAGGGGCCGCTGTTCTTCGGCACCTCGGAAACGCTCGCCACGCGCCTGGAATCGCTGCGCACAGGCGATGTCACGCTCGTAATTCTTGATGTGAAGCGCGTCAATGAAATGGACAGCTCTGGCGCGCGCGTGATCTTGCAGGGCCATGACCGGTTGGTGCAGGCAGGCAAGCGCCTGCTGTTAAGTGGGGCAGACGAGCGCGCGGATGTCGTGGGCATGTTGCGCGACACCGGGGTGTACACCGCACTGGGCAAGGACCACTTGTTTGCCGACGCCGATGCCGCACTGGAATGGGCCGAGGATCGCGTGCTGGCACTGCAAACCAACGCTGGAATGGCGATTGAAGACTACCCGCTGGATCGCTTTGAGCTGTGCAGCGGCATGAGTGCGGCCGAAATGGCGACCATGCAACAAATTCTTGAACGGCGTGAGTGGAAACAGGGCGACATCGTATTCCGCGAGGGCGATGCAGGCGATGAACTCTTTCTGATTTCACAGGGTGCTGCCAGCGTGCGCATCAACGTACCCGGCGAAAACCGCAGCATGCGGCTGGTGACATTTTCACCGGGCACACTGTTCGGCGAACTGGCCCTGCTGGATCGCGAGGCCCGTTCCGCCACTATCGCCGCCGACACCGATCTGGTATGCCATGTGATGTCGTATGCCAATTTCCGCCGCTTGAGCGAAGAACATCCCACCATCGCCATCAAGCTCATGACCAACCTCGGACGCGAACTCAGCAGCCGTCTACGGCGTGCAAATCGCACCATTTATCAGCTCGAAGGCTGATATAGTAGTGGCCCACTGTCACGCGGAACGGGCGCTTCCATGAAATTTTGCAGCAACTGCGGCGCAACCGTCACGCACAAAATCCCCGCTGGTGATTCGCTGCCGCGTTACGTGTGCGATGCCTGCAACACCATTCACTATCAGAACCCGCGCATGATCGTCGGCTGCGTGCCGGTGTGGGAAGATCAGGTGCTGCTGTGCAAACGGGCCATCGAGCCGCGCCGCGGCCTGTGGACGGTACCGGCGGGCTTCATGGAAAACGGCGAAACACTCGACAAGGGTGCGGCACGCGAAACGCTGGAGGAAGCCAACGCGCGGGTTGAAATCGGCGCGCTCTACGCGGTCTACAACATTCCCCACGTGAACCAGGTCTATCTGCTGTTTCTGGCCAAGCTGCTCGATCTCAATTTTCACGCAGGCGAAGAATCGCTCGAAACGCGTTTATTCCGCGAGGACGAAATCCCGTGGGATCAACTGGCGTTTGCGACGGTGCGCAACACCCTCACCCACTATTTCAGCGACCGCGCGCGCAACCACTTTGGCTTTCACCTGGGAACCATTGAGCGTCCACCGCGCGTCTAGCGATATTATAAAATATCAATAAAAACAGATACTTACGAAATCCTATCGCATGCGGATTTCAAACTGTCCGCAGCGCATCCACAATATTCAGCCGCGCCGCACGGAATGCCGGCAAAAAGCCGCCGACGAACCCCATGGTGAGAGCGAACAGCAGCGTCTTCACCGCGATATCCGC
This sequence comes from Burkholderiales bacterium, assembly GCA_005800795.1. Classification (GTDB taxonomy): domain Bacteria; phylum Pseudomonadota; class Gammaproteobacteria; order Burkholderiales; family SG8-41; genus UBA5216. Next base: position 6,923 of record SYEN01000292.1, read on the forward strand.
AGTCAGAACAAAGCGAAACGATAAATCGGCAAAGGTCTGAAAGTTGATGGTCGAGAAAGACGCCAGCTGCATCAGCGAAGCCAGCGACAAACCGATCACGCCGCCCACCACGCCCAGCAGCAGCGCTTCCGCGAGAAACGCCCACAGCACCGCGCCACGCCGGAAGCCCAGCGCACGCAGCGTGCCGATTTCATTGACGCGGCTCGCCACGGAGGCGTACATGGTGA
>SYEN01000293.1 GCA_005800795.1 Burkholderiales bacterium
CCACGCCCGCTTCGAGCAGAATCTGCCGCGCGCCTGGCTGGGCCAGCCGGTCGGCGTTGCCCGCTCCTACGGCATCCACGAAAGCCAGAGCCTGTCATTTGAAATGCAGCTCGCGCGAGGCCGCCCGTTCACTGGCCTGCTCGAGCCGCTGCTGCGCGAGCACCTGGGCAATCAGCCCGCGGTCCAGCCGGACAATCTGCACCGCTTGCTGACCCGCGTGAAGCCGGGCTTTATCCGGGTCAACGCCGACGAAGTGACCTACCCGGCGCACATCATTCTGCGGTACGAAATCGAACGTTCGATGATTGAAGGCGATATTGAGCCTGACGACATCCCCACGCTGTGGGACGAAAAAATGCAGTCGCTACTGGGCATCGATACACGCGGCAATTTCAAGGACGGCTGCCTGCAGGACGTTCACTGGAGCGACGGCTCGTTCGGCTATTTTCCGAGTTACACGCTGGGCGCGATGATCGCCGCGCAATGGTTCTCTGCCATGCGGCGTGCGACGCCCGGCCTCGATGCCTGTATTTCCGCCGGCAATCTTGCGCCCGTGTTCGAGTGGCTCAACAACAACGTGTGGTCACAGGCCAGTCGCTGGGAAACGCCGGAGCTGGTCCGGCGCGCCAGTGGTGACGTGCTTAACCCGGTGCATTTTCGCGAGCATCTGGAAAAACGTTACCTCCAGATCCGCTAGACAGTTTAATCGTAAGCAATTGTTTTTATTGAGTTTTTTAAAATCTCAACAACTTTGCGCAAATTGAACGCTACTTGTTCGCCAAAATATCCTTCAACCCGCGCATCGCCAGCGAATAGCCAAAAATCCCGAACCCTACAACCACGCCACGCGCCACCTTGGCCACTTCCGACTGGTTGCCGCGCCGCATGGGGTTGGAAATATGCAACTCGATGCACGGAAATTTCACCTGCGACATCGCCGCATATAACGCGCGGTATCCGCTGCTGTAACCCGCTGGATTAATCACGCACGCATCCACGCCCTTGTCGTTGGCGTCGTAAAACTTGTTGATCACCTCGCCTTCGATGTTCGAGTGAAAAATCTCCACGTCGAAACCGTGCTCGGCAGCATACTTGCGTATATGTTCGTCGTACTCCGCCAACAACATCGGGCCGAATACATCGAGTTGCGCCTTGCCGCGCATGTTCATGCCGGCGCCGTGGATTACGAGTAGTTTGGGCACTGCCATTACTCCTTGAAAAATGGGCTGAAAAATTACAAAAGAGGCTCTCCACCAATCCTGAATTTCCCGCGAAGGCGGGAACCCATAACACGGTGCAACTTGAGACCACGCATGGATTCCCGCCTTCGCGGGAAGGACAGTTGGTGTGCTCTTGGTTTTCTTTTCGCTATTGACAGTTTGTCGTCAGGAGATCAAAACGGCTCCCAACTCAACACATCCCTCGACCGCTCCAACGGCGTCAGCGATGTCTTGAACGCCGGCATCACGCGATCACGTATCGATTGCGGTGTCCAGCCGCCATCGCGATGCGCCGAGCGGATCGGACGTGGCTGGCTGATGAGGAAAATTTCGTTCGCACGCACCGAGAATATCTGCCCGGTAACATCTTTCGCCGCATCACTGCACAAATACACCGCCATCGGCGCGATCTGCTTGGGTGACATCATTTTACGGCGTGTTTCGATATGTGCTTTTTGCTCCGGCGTGTTGGCGGGAATCGCCTCGATCATGCGGCTAAACGCATTAGGCGCGATACAGTTCGAGCGCACCAGGTAACGCGACATATCCAGCGCGATCTGCCGCGATAGACCGACGATACCCAGCTTGGCCGCGCCGTAGTTTGCTTGGCCAAAGTTGCCGAACAGGCCCGAGCCGGAGGTCATGTGCACGAACGCGCCGCTGTTTTGCTGGCGAAAATGCTGCGCTGCCGCCAGACTCACATGAAACGCGCCGTACAGATGCACCTTCACTACCGCATCAAATTCCTCTGGCGTCATCTTGTGAAAAATACGGTCGCGCAAAATTCCGGCGTTATTGATCACCGCATCGATGCGGCCAAAATTCGCCACCGCCAGTTCGATGATATGCGCGGCGCTTTTGGCCTCCGCCACACTGTCAGTACTGGCCACGGCCTTGCCGCCATTAGCCTTGATTTCATTCACCACCTGCTGCGCAACACTTTCGTCCACGCCCTCGCCGTTGACGGTGGAACCCAGATCATTTACCACCACCGACGCGCCCTCCTCGGCCAACATCAACGCCATCTCGCGCCCGATGCCGCGCCCCGCGCCGGTCACCACCGCCACCTTGCCTTCCATCATTCGATCATTTGTCACCATGCTCTCCCTGATACACACATTTTAAGTACTCACCAGTAACGTTATGATACGCGAAAACTTGCGCGCTCTTGATGTCGAACCCCTCACCAGCCGGGAGACCTCCAACATGCGAACGAATCGCGTCAAAAAAATCATCCGCGAAGGCGGCCTCGCACTCGGCACCTACGTCGGCGGCATCGCTGATCCGCAGATCGTCGAAATCATCGGCCACGCCGGTTTCGACGCCGCTTTCATCGACATGGAACACACCAGCTTTGATCTGCGTGACGTGCAACTGATGGTGATGGCCGCCGAGCGCGTGGGCATTTCCCCCATCGTGCGTCCGCCAGGTTTTGATCCGGCATTTTTGCTGCGCCTGCTCGACATGGGCGTGCAAGGCGTGCAAATTCCGCATATCAGCAACGCAGATGCTGCGCGCGCTGCCGTGCAAGCGGTGCGTTACCCGCCGCTCGGCGACCGCGGCATGGCAGGTGCGTCACGCGCCACCGATTTTGGCAAGGTACCGATGATGCAGCACATCGAACAATCCAACCGCGAAATCACACTGGCGCTGATGATCGAGGATCAACAGGCTCTCGACCAGATGGACGAAATCGCACAGGTGGAAGGCGTTGATCTGATTGTGGTCGGTCCCTCGGACATGTCACGCACGCTGGGCGTCACCGGCACGCCGAATCATCCCAAACTGCTGGCGGTGATCGAACGGCTGCAAAAAGCGCTGAAAAACGGCGCGGGCGCCAAACTGGCGCTGCCGATCAATCACCCAGCGTTGCCGCGCAATGCAGGCGAACTGAAAGCCATGGGGTGCGCCTATGCCAATTGCGCGCCGGCGCCCGAGGTGCGTCTGATGAAATCACTGCAGGCACAGGCGGATGATATGCGCAAGCAATTGGGGTGATGCGCGCCTAAGTCAAAACGTACTGTGCCCCACACCGCCCGCAAATATCGCGAATATGCTTGTCGAGCCTTTCCGGTATCGGTATACCGCTCTTCAATCGCCGCTCGCGCTCGGCCGCTTCGGGGTCGCCCGCCACCAGCACCGGGCGCGACGGGTCCAGCGGTGGTGTGGCATGAAGAACGTCAATCACGTCATCCAAATCGTTCTCGAATTCACCCGCTCCTCGAAACGCCTTCGGATCAATAGCCAGGGAAAAGTGGCCAATGTTGTCCGGGTCTTTGTCTCCCTGGGTCTTTTCGCGTATCGGTGAAAAGCTGCCGCCGTTCAGCGTGCCACCGAGAATGTGCGCCATCATCGCCAGGCCGTAGCCTTTGTAACTCGCAGTGGATTCGGCACTTCCGACAGGCGTCAAGCCGCCGGATTTTTTGCCATCCTGCATGATTTCCATGCCGCGGTGCGCGTCGGTAATGGTGTTGCCTTCGCTGTCCATCATCCATCCGGCAGGCAGCTTTTTGTCGTTAAGATCGTAAACCTTCACCTTGTTGGCAGCCGACGTGGTGGTCGCCATATCCAGCGTGAAAGGACGGTTGCGTTTGGCCGGCGCAGAAAACGCAATCGGATTGGTGCCCAATACCGGAATCTTGCCGCGCGTGGGTACCATGGTGATGCCGCGTGTGGCACTCATAACCATGCCAATCACACCCCGTTTGGAGGCAATGCGCGCATACACGCCGGTCGCGCCGAAGTGATGCGAGTTGCGCACGCCCACGCCCCCGATGCCAATTTTCAGCGCCTTGTCGACCGCGAGATTCATCGCAAACACCGACACCGGATGCCCCAAGCCCGCCTGCCCGTCGACCACCGCCATCGCGGGCGTTTCGTGCAGGATGGTGGGCTTGGCTTTCAGGTTCAGTTTGCCTTCAAACTTGCGCTGCTCATAGGCCATCAGCATCGAAATGCCGTGCGAATCCACACCCAGCAAATCGGTTTCAACCATCGCCTCGGCTGTGGTTTTGGCGAGATCGTCCGCCATGCCCCAGGCGTGCAGGATGTTGAGAATTTGCTGATGGACGCGTTCGTGCTGGATATTCATGGATGCTCCGGGAATGTGCGTGGGATTGACCAGGAATTTAGCACGCGTCTTCAACCACGTCATGTTGCAATTTTGACGCTCACGTACCGTACATTGCACGTGCTGTCCGCTTCACACCCGGGAACTTCCAGGCCCGATAAAAAGTCCGTGAAACGCAAAACTCGCCGCATCGACGGGCACAGCCATGTACTTCCGAAAGAGATGCTCGACGCACTCACCGCGCGGCCTGACCGCTTCCAGATGCGCTATATCAGCGACGGCAAGCATCGCCGCGTGGCGCGTGAAGGTGGTGGCAGGCAGCCGGCATTCGACAGGGGCGAGGACCGTCCAATAGCGATGATCGGCAAAGTTAAGCGGTTGACTGCCAAATAGCGCGAGCCAATTTTTTGCAAGACGGCGATGAAGTTGATGGGAAAAGTGCAATAATGCATAGACGATATATATCGCAAGTATTTGTTTTTATTGATATTTTTCTAGAGGAAAACCATGATCTCGCCGCGAATCGGGCTGCAAACCGGTGCAGTGCTGGCGGCGTTAACCGTCTGCTAATACACGCTCGCGCAAGCCCCCTACCCTGCCAAACCTATCCGCGTGATTGTGCCACTAGCGGCTCGCGGCCCCAGCGACACCAACGCGCGCATTGTCGCGCCAAAAATCGGCGAGGCCATCGGCCAAAACGTGGTGGTCGACAACCGCCCCGGTGCCAGCGGCATTATCGGTACCGAGATCGGACTCAAATCGCCAGCGGACGGTTACACCACCCTGCCGGTATCGAACACAATTTCGCGCGATCATCCGCAACGAAACCGCGAAGTGGGCGAAAATCGTGAAGGCTGCGGGTATACCGATGCAGTGATCCTGTTCCGGAAGGTTTTCCTATTCCCCCGGCCCATCGATATTCAGCATTTGCTTCGAGCGCAGCACCACCTTCTCGGCTTTCAGGGCTTCGATATCCGCGGTCGCATAACCGAGCGATGTCAGAATCGCGTCGGTATGCTCGCCCAAAAACGCCGGCTGTTTGGCCGCCAGGAATTCCTGCGTACCGCTCATGGAAAAGGGCATTTTCGGCACCTTTAATGCCTTGTCACCCACCTTCAAGTTCATCCAGCGATCCGCCTCGCCCATATGCTTGTCGCCCAGAATGCTGAGCGGCGTACCCACCGGCGAATACGGCACCAGGGCCTTGTACAGCCGAGTGGTGATGTCGTCGTAGGTCAGTTGCTTGACCGCCTCGGTAATGCGCTCGGCGATGCGCCACTTCTCGGCGGTTCGCTTGCGGTTATTGTTGAATTCGGGCGCATTCTTCCAGTCGTCAAAACCCAGCGCGTCACACAGCCCAGCCCAGTGGCGATTGCCGGTGACCGCGATGAAAACCTGCGTGCCGTCCTTGGTCGGGAATAACTGATATACGCCCCAGCCCATCGCCTTGCCCATGCCGCTGGTTTGCTCGCCGCGCGGCGGCGGATTCTTGCCGCTGAGCTGCGCGCCGGTGATGTACTGGCTGATCCAGAACACCACGGTTTCATACAAGCCCGCTTCGATGCAATCGCCCACACCCGTTTGTTCTCGCCGGTAAAGCGCGGCAAGTATGCCCATCACGCCGTAAGTGGCCGCGCCGATATCGGTGATCGACGCGCCTGCACGCATGGGCTTGCCTTCAAAACCGGTGAGATACGCGATGCCACCCGCCATTTGCGCCAGTTCATCGAGGAAAGGCCGGTCGCCGTAAGGCCCCGGTAGAAAGCCCTTCACCGAGCAGTAGATGATGCGCGGGTTCACTGTGCTGCCCCACGTGTAATCGAGCCCCAGCCGCTTCATTGCACCCGGCGCGAAGTTGTCGAGCACGATGTCCGACCGCTTGACCAGCTTTTCAAAAATCGCCTTGCCCTTGGCTTGACGCAAATCCAGCGCGAGAAATTGTTTGTTGCGGTTATAGGTGTAAAACGTATTGCCCTGATTGGCCTGGCTGCGTGCAGTATCGCCAGTGGACGGGTGTTCGATCTTGATCACGTCTGCGCCCAGGTCGCCGAGCATCATGCCGCCGCTCGGCCCAGCCACGATGTGGCTCAACTCCAATACGCGCACGCCCTTTAACGGCAGCGCCTGTTTGCTGTTTGCTGCATTCGCCATATGCTGATCCTGATGTCTGATTGCGATTAAGTGCGGATTTCCGGCGCAAGAGCATAGTCCGGCCGCGGGCGTGGACGCAAGCGGGGGAATTGCCTGTGACCGGGGGCTTTCCACAACGTGAATACCACTCGTCCTCACGGTTGACGCGCAGTTGACCTGCCGCCGATGCGGGGCTACATTGCCGCTGTGCATCTTCACTCCGGGAGCCTCTCATGACAGCCAGACCCCAAATTGCCTTTGATGTGCGCCCACTGACTGGTGGACTCGGCGCGGAAATCTTCGGCATCGATCTTGCGCAGCCGCTGGATGGCGAGGGCTTTCGTGCCATCAATCAGGTGCTGCTGGATCATGGCGTGATTTTTTTCCGCGATCAGAAAATCACGCCTGCGCAGCAGATGGCCTTCGCCCGGCATTGGGGCAGCGTGCATTTGCATCCGCACATGGCCTGCCTGCCAGAACAGCCAGGCGTGATCGAGATCCTGAAAAAAGAGACCGACACCACAGTGTTTGGCCAGAACTGGCATACCGACCAAATGTTTACGCCGACGCCGGCGCGCGTCACGCTGCTGTATGCCAAGGAAGTGCCCCCTGTCGGTGGCGACACGATGTACGCCAATCTGTACATGGCCTACGACACGCTGTCGGAGGGCATGAAAGCCATGATCGCGGGTCTACGCACGGTGAATCTTTACAACAAAAAGAAAAAGCGCCCCGCCGCCATGACACCCACCGCGCCGGAGCAGGATGCGGAACCCGCTGAGCATCCGCTGGTGCGTACACACCCGGAAACCGGCAAAAAAGCGCTCTACCTGTGCAACTCCGGCATCACGCGCCACATTGTTGGCATGACCGAGGAAGAAAGCGCTCCGATGCTGAAATACCTGCTCGATCACGCCACACGCCCGGAATTCACCTGCCGCTTTCGCTGGCAAGTCGGCTCGCTCGCGGTATGGGACAACCGCCGTGCACTGCATTATCCCGTGAATGATTACAACGGTTATCGTCGAGTCATGCATCGCATTACGATTGAAGGCGAGCAGACTTATTAATCTCCATAACACCTTCCCTTTTCCAGATTGCGGGGAGGGGAAACTTCTTGCGCAAAGACAAGAACACCATGGACACGCTAGATCAAGTCACCGCCAACACCGTGCAAAAAGGCATGCGCCTGCAAAAATCGTTTGTCAGCGTTACGCCCTACGCCCCCGGCCGCCGTTCGTTTTTCAAGTACCGCGATCTCGGCCTTGAAGCCGCCACCGGCGGACGTCTGCGTGCGTATCAAAACAGTTCCATTGTCGGCATGACCGAGCCCACCGGTTGGCACTATCACATCTGCGAAATGCAGTTTGTGTATGTCTTGAAAGGCGAACTCATTATCGAATTCGAGGACGGCACCGTTGGCACCTTCAAGGCGGGCGACGCGTTCCATGTACCCGGCGGCGTGCGTCACAACGAAATCTATGTCTCCGCTGACAAGGAAGCGCTTGAAGTCTCGGTGCCTGGCAAGATCGAAACCGTGAACTGCGAACGCCCGGCGCATTTGCCAGAGAAGCTGCAAGCAGTGAGCAACGAAAATCCGTAATCACGTGTTTTTGTCCACACCCGTCGCAACGCGTTGCGAGACTGCCGCGATAGCCCTGCTTCTGCTTATAGCGGCCACCGCCCACGCGCAAAACTTCCCCTCTCGCCCAGTGCGCCTGATCGTGCCATTTGCTGCGGGTGGCCCCGGCGACGCCGTCGGGCGGCTGATCGCGCCGGGCTTGAGCGAAATCTGGGGCCAGCAAGTCGTGATCGACAATCGCGGCGGCGCCAACAGCATTGTCGGCAGTGAAGTCGCCGCGCGCGCCGCGCCCGATGGGTACACGCTGGTGCTGCCTTCGGCGGGCTTCACCATCAACGTCACGCTGTATCCAAAACTGCCGTTCGACCCGAGTCGCGATTTCACGCCCGTCTCGACTGTCACCTTTGGCCCCAGCTTGCTGGTCACGCACCCCTCCCTGCCGGTCAAGAATCTTAAGGAACTGGTGGCGCTCGCCAAGGCCAAGCCGCGCGCGTTGACCTATGGCTCGTCGGGCTCCGGTGCTCCGAGCAGTCATCTCGGCATGGAGTTGCTGAAAGTTACTGCGGGCATCGACATCATCCACATCCCTTACAAGAGCATGGCGCCTGCGCTGGTGGATGTGCTGGGCGGACAAATTCAAATTGCCATGCCCACCATCAACGTCACACTGCAACACACCCGCGCCGGCCGATTACGCGCCATCGGTGTCACTTCGCTGCAACGCTCACCCGTCGCGCCCGACGTGCCGCCACTGGCCGATCAGGGGATGCCAGGCTATGAAGCCAACAATTGGTACGCACTATTCGCGCCCGCCGGCTTGCCCGCGCCCATCACGGAAAAAATTTATGGCGATTTGACCAAGCTGCTACAGTCGCCCGAACTGCGCGACCGCTTCGCTGCGGCCGGCATGGAGGCCCGCAGCATGCCACCTAACGAGTTTGCGGCGTTTGTGAAACGCGAAATTGCGAAGTGGGGGAAAGTGGTGAAGGCTTCGGGGGCTAAGGCGGAGTGAAAAAAATTCCCCTACAGTCCTACACTGTGGACGCCAAAGCGCTCTTCACACTGGCGCCACCAGCCATGCATAATCTCGCATAGCGTGGGATAATTCTAAAAACGCCTTCAATCAATCTGACGCCAGCCAAAAACACAACGTGGCTGTCATAACCAAAGTAACGGAGCCTCAACCATGAACTTCGCCTACACCCCGGAACAGGAAGCGCTGCGCCAGCAAGTGCGCGACTTCATCGCCAAGGAATTCACACCCGCAGTTTACGCGGAGATGGAGGAGCATAACGAGGGCCGACCCTATCACCGCACGGCCATCGACACGCCACACTTCAGTGCGTTTTTTAAGAAAATCGCGGATCGCGGCTGGGTGGGCATCAGCTACCCGAAGGAATACGGTGGCCAAGGCGGCGACCGCATATCGCAATACATCGTCGAAGAAGAATTTTACCGCATTAACATTTCCATTTCACTGGGTGGCAGCGGCGCGCCTGCGATCATGGCTGCCGGCACGGAAGAACAAAAACGCCACTTTATTCCCCAGCTCATCACCGGTGAAATCATGTTCGCGCAGGGCTTCACCGAGCCGCGCGGCGGTGCCGATCTGGCCTCGCTGCAATGCCGGGCAATACGCGAAGGTGATGAATACGTCATCAACGGCCAAAAGATCTACACCTCGAATGCCGAATCCGCCACGCACATTTATCTGATGGCGCGCACCAACCGCGACGTACCCAAGCACGAAGGGATTTCGATTTTCCTGATCCCGATGAATACCCCCGGCATCACCATCCGCCCGCTGTGGACAATCCAGAACAACCCACGCCCACCGCAGACCACCACCTATGGTCACGCCCGCACCAATGAAACGTATTACGACAACGTGCGCGTGCATAAATCAACGCTGTTGGGCGAAGAAAACAAGGGCTGGCGCGTAGGCTCGATGGGCCTGAACCTCGACCGCGTGGGTGCCGCGCGTTATCTGATTTCCGTGCGGCGCGACGAAGACATTGTCAACTACGTCAAGAGCACCCGCGACATGGGCGACTATTGCCCGGCGAACGACGAAGCCATACGCGACAAAATCGCGGAGCTGTGGACGGAAGCGCAGGTGTGCCGCCTGATGACCATGCGCAGCATGTCGATTGTCGAGCGCGGCGGAAAGTTTACCTACGAAGGTTCCGCTGAAAAAGTGTGGTCACCCGAACACGGCGTGCGCACCACCGAAGCCATCACGCAAATGCTGGGTTCGTACGGCCAGTTGCTCAATGGCTCAAAACACGCGGTGCGCAGTGGCCTCTTTGCGCACAACGTCATGGGCGCGTTCCAGTCGGGCATCAACCACGGGAGCGTGCAAGTAATGCGCGATCAGGTGGCGCGGCGCGGGCTGGAGATGCCGCGGGCACGGCGCGGGTAGTCTGTCGGCGCGCGCTAATCGATCCGTGCGCCTATTCGCCGTATGATCGGCCCCCACTTGTCGCTCTCGGACTGAATCAGTTCGCGAAACGCCTCGGCGCTGCCGCCTACAGGGTCCAATCCTGCAGCGTTTAACCTAGCGCGCGTATCGGCATCGTTTAGTGCTGTGTTCAGCTCGCGATTCAGCCGCGCAACAATATCAGCGGATGTGCCCGCAGGCACCAACACACCGTTCCAGGCCAACGCCTCAAATTTCGGCAACCCGGCTTCCGCCACGGTGGGCAGGTCGGGCGTCAGTGCGTAACGCGTCGCGCCGGATACCGCGAGCAGCTTGACCTTGCCCGCCCTGGCAAGCGGCGTGATCGCCGTCGGCACCGCAAACAGCAACTGCGTATCGTTTCCTGCCACCGAGGTAATCGCCGGCGGCGAACCATTGAACGGCACGTGCACCATGTCGATACCGGCCATGGATTTCAGCAACTCCATCGACAGATGCGATGAGCTGCCGTTGCCCACCGACGCATACGACAGCTTGCCGGGATGGGCTTTGGCATACGCGACCAATTCCTTCAAAGACGCTGCAGGCAGCGCCACACTCACGGCCAGCACATTCGGTTGGCTGGTGGTGATAACCACTGGCAGCAAATCCTTGAGCGGATCGTACGGCAGCTTCGCATACAAATGCGGCCCGAACGACAACGGCCCGTTAAACGACAGCACCATGGTGTAACCATCCGGCGCACTTTTGGCAGCGTAATCCGTAGCCAGCGTGCCGCCCCCACCCGCGCGGTTTTCCACCACCACGGGCTGACGCAAGGTATCTTTCAATTTGTCCGCAAGAATGCGGCCGATGACATCGATGGAACTGCCCGCCGGCGCTGTCATCACGAATTTCAGCGGCTTCACCGGCCATGTTTGCGCGGCGGCCGGGCCCGCAATCAGCAACAACATCAGCACATGGCTGCACCCCGCACTACCGCAAAACCTTAACCAGCCCAAGACACTAACCTTTTGTTTTTAAGCGAGATTCATTCGCTACGATAAACGCGCGCATTTCCGCCGACATGTCCAGCAACTTCAGCCATTGCTCCTTATAGAGCGTTACCGGAAAGCGCCCCATGCCGTACACCGAGAGAGCGCCCTTCTCGCTGACTTTCATGCTGATACCACTAGCCGCACCTTTTTTCAGCGCGGCATTTTCATTACGCAGGCGTTCGAGTTCTGCTTTCAAGTCTTCGTCGGACATAGTGACTTCTCCATGGGTGGTGTTACTTCAACATCGGCCGCAACCGCTTCATGATCTCCGGACTGTCGGGCTCGACCGCACTGCGAA
>SYEN01000294.1 GCA_005800795.1 Burkholderiales bacterium
ATTGACGCGCGGGACTTGCACACCCTGTGCGCCACTGTCTAGGAAACGCATGATGGTCTCGGCGTGATTCATCGGCGGGCGCACGATCGCGGTAGTGCCTGTCAGTTCGCAAGCGCGTACCATGTGCTGGCAATCGTTTTCGTTGATGGTGCCGTGCTCGGCATCAATCAATATCCAGTCGAAGCCGGCATGGCCTAGCAATTCCACGAGGTCAGCGTCGGGAAACTGCACCATTGCACCGTACACCGGCTTTCCCTCGGCCAGTTTTTGCTTGAGCAGATTTTTTTGCATGCTAATCGGCTTTGATGCCCGCTTCCTTGATGACTTTGCCCCACTTCACTGTTTCAGCCTTGATTATCGCGAGCAACTGTTCCGGTGTGGTGCCCATCGTTTGCAGTCCCTGCTCGAAGAAGCGATCCTTTGCTTCGCGCTGTTGCAGCACGCGCAGTATTTCAGCATTCAGCCGCTCGATCACAGGCGGAGGCGTATTCACGGGCGCGAACATGCCGACCGTCAATTCCGACGCGTAGCCGGGCAGCCCCGCTGCAGCCACAGTGGGAAATCCTGGCGCGAAGGGTGAAGGCTCGGCGCTGGTTACCGCCAGCACGCGCAATCGGCGCGATTTTTCATGCGGCATGGCGGCAGCCGCCACAGGGAACATCACTTGCACCCGCCCGCCCAGAAGATCAATCAGCGCGACGCCGCCACTCTTATAAGGGACGTGCAGAATGTTGATGCCCGCCAGCGATTTGAACAGTTCCGCGGACATGTGCAGCGTGCTGCCGGAGCCGCCGGATGAGTAACTCAATTCCCCTGGTCGAGCTCTGGCGAACGCTATAAGTTCCTTGACCGACCTGGGCGGCAGCGAGGGATGTACTACCAGCACGTTGGGCGAACTGGCTAGCATGGTGATCGGCGCAAAATCTGTCAGTGAAAACGGCGTATCGCGTCGTAAGAGCGGCAACAGCCACAGGTTGCTGCTGTATGCGAGCAGCGTGTAGCCGTCTGCCGGCGCCTTGGCCACACCGATGGCGGCCACGCCACCAGCCGCGCCGCCGCGATTGTCCACGATCACCTGTACGTTGAACGCAGCAGTGAGGCCTACCGCAATCTGGCGCACCGCGAGATCGGTGGCGCCGCCCGTCTGCGCAGTGATGATGCGAACGGGCTTGGCTGGGTATGTTTGTGCGTAAAGCAACACGGGCGTAGCAGCCCACAGCGCGCACACGGCGGCAAATGACTTGCTAGGACGGAGAGCAAGCCTCATCGCGTTGCTCAGCGTTGCTTGCTTTTCCTGGCCTTGGTGGCCTTCCCGGTTGCTTTTTCCTCGGCAAACACCTGATTGGCGCAGCGCACTGCCTCGCGCACTGGCAGGATGCCACAGTACATCATGACCTGCATCAGCACGGCGCAGATTTCTTCCTTGGTGGCGCCATTGTTGCGTGCGCCACGGATGTGCACGCGCATTTCATGCGAACAGCGAAATGCCGTGGTGAGTGCCACGTTCAGAAGGCTACGAGTCTTGCGCGGAATGGTGTTGTCCGCCCATACCGTGCCCCACAGATTGGCGGTCGTGTAGTTGCGGATGGGCTGTGAGAAATCACTGTCTGCGTCCTGCAACTGAGTATCATACTGGGCGCCAACCACTTCTCGCCGAATTTTCTTGCCGCGCCGGATTTCTGCCTGGGTGATCATTGAAGTATCCCTCGATATGTGCAGTGGAGTCGAACTGACAATCCATTATGCATGAAATGATCGTTGTCGACATTGCGCGTCTCACAATATGCTCAATGGGCGCCATTGCGTCCGGGAAAGCGCGTTATGATTCGACATTGTTCGCGCCACCTCCTCGCGAGACCTGCCATGACCCTGCCCAGCTACAAAATCTACGCCATCAAATACGCTTGGCGCGACGCCAAGCGCCACTTGCACTTGGGTATAGGAGTTTCAAACGCCGCTTTTGCATAAACCTCAATGTATCCACAACCCGGAGGGCGGTCAATTTGGCGCTTTATTTCGCAGTCAAAATTTGGCGCTTTTTCACGCAGGCGTCCACCACGTTCCGCCAAAACGCGTCACGAGCATCGCGCCAAATCGCCTCTAACATACTGTTTTGCATGGCATTTCGGCAAACAAGCAAAGCCACCCCTCAGCTCCGCAGCACCTGCCGATTCACGCCGCCCCAAAGTCGTCGAACAATCCCATCCGCCGCGCTTTGGCCCTTGGCGGCGGCTGTGGATCAAGCCCAATGGGTTTGAGTATCTTTTCGATTACGTCAGGCTCTTCGATCACGGCGATGAGCTTCAGCTTGCCGCCGCATTGGCATTACTAAATGTCGATATCGAACACGCGCTTGAGCAGCCGCGCCCACGTCATGCGCACCGGTGTGCGGTGTGCGTGTTGGCAGTCGCCCTCGCCCGTTGTGGTCTGCTGCGCCGGCGTTGGCACGACCTTCGACCGCAACTTCGCGTTCGGCGTCAGCACGCCGTGAAACCGTATCAGGTGCAGTCTCGGTCTGGGTATCAGTGCGGCCAGCCGCTGCATGAATTCCATCGGGAAATACAAACGGTGTTCTCAAAGCATCCTCCAGTCAATGAGTCACGCTGAATTTCCCTTGTTTGGCGTGATCAGGTACTTCGCCCCAGTCGCGCGTTTGCCATATTCCGAGATCGCCTGCATCCGCAACGCACCGGCCAACGAGACTTCGTGTGAGTAGTGGCTGGCAAAAGTGCTCTTGAGTTCCGCGACCACGCGCGCGCGCAACTTCTGCGCCGCGGCCGGACCAATCTTTGCCAGAAAGATAAAGAGCAACCAGCCGCCTATTCCAAACGAAAAGCCGAAGTTACGCGCGAATTCGGTAGGTGCTGTGTTAAGCGAGCCATACTGGTAGACCTGCTTGTGTGTCGACGTGCCGTAACGGCTGTACTCCTGCGCGCTGCGGCTCAGCGCCGCTTCCATGCATGTCAGGATCTGACCCGCCAGCCTGCCACCGCCAATGGCGTCGAAAGCGATCGTCGCGCCGGTGGCGGCCAGGGCGTCAGTCAGCTCGGCCATGAACTCGGGATACTCGGTGTTGCAGATGAACTTCGCGCCCTGCGCTTTCAGCAGATCGGCCTGTTCCTGCTTGCGCACGATGTTAACCAGCGCGATGCCGTCCTTAAGGCAGATTCGGTTCAGCATCTGCCCCAGGTTCGAGGCCGCCGCCGTGTGGACCAATGCGCCGTGGCCTTCGCGGCGCATCGTATCCACCATGCCCAAGGCGGTGAGCGGATTGACGAAGGCACTGGCGCCCTCGGCCGGAGTGGCATCGTCGGGTAACTGCAGGCACTGTTCGGCTTTGACGCAGCGGTACTGCGCATACATGGCGCCGCCCAGCATGGCCACTTTCTTGCCCAGCAGAGCTTGGGCGTTGGCCGCGCTGCCCGCCTTCACCACCAAACCGGCCCCTTCGTTACCGACCGGCATCGACTGATCCAGCCTCCCCGCCATCGCCTTCATGGCTTTCTCGGGCACCTGTGCAGTGATCACGGGCCGCTCGTAGCTGCCCGACGACTTTGCAGTGCTCATGTCGGCGGCACCGAACAGCAGGCCCAGGTCCGAAGGGTTAATTGGCGTGGCCTCGACGCGAATGAGCACTTCGTCGGCCGCCGGCTGTGGAACCTCGACGTCGGCCAGCGAGATTTCGAGCTCGCCGCTGCAACGAATCAGCGAGCGAAGTTGCAATGCAGCACGTGGAATGGTTGGGTTCATGGTGTCCCTATCAATAAGGCGACTAAAAATGCGCTGCGGCACAATCGAAAGGCAGTCGAACGCGAGCCTTTCTAGAAAGCGCTGTTATAGAGCCCGCCATCCAGCAACACGCTTTGCCCGGTGATGTATCCGGCATGTTCATTGCACAGGAAAGCGCAGGTATTGCCGAATTCGATGGGGGAGCCGAATCGTTTCGCGGGCACTTACGCGGTACGCTGGGCAGCCACTGGTTCTGGCGGCACCCCGGCATTCTTCGCCCGGGCTGGCACGCTGCCACGCAGACGGTCGGTATCAAAGTAGCCCGGCAAAATATTGTTGATGGTGACGCTTCTGCGTTAGAAGGAGACGGACCAAGGGAGCCGCCTGCCTGCGGCTATTCGAGCTTGATCCCTGAGCGCTTGATAATCTGCCCCATCATTGCGTGCGAGCGCGCGAGCGATTCGCCGAAACTGGCGGCGGTGCCGCCCTCCGCGTCCATCCCTAGAGCCAGCATTTTTTGCTGCGTTTCGGGCGCGCCCAGCCAGCGTGCGATTTCGCCATTCAGTCGATTAACGATTTCCGGCTGCGTTTGCGCCGGTGCGAGAAGACCTACCCAGTTGGGCATTTCGTAGCCTGGCAGTGCTGCTTCCGAGATAGTGGGCACATCGGCAAAAACGGGCGTGCGCTTGAGTGTGGCTATCCCCAAAGCGCGCAATCGCTTTTGTTTTACAAAGGGCAAGGCGGCCACGGTCGATATCCACGCCAACTGCACCTGTCCTCCCACCAGGTCTATGAGACCCGGCACCACACCTTTGTACGGTATGTGCACGATATCGACTCCGGCCATGGACTTGAACAACTCGCCAGCCAGATGCGGTGTGGTGCCGGTGCCTGATGACGAGAAGAACAGTTGGCCCGGACGCTTGCGTGCCAGGGCAATCAAGCCTTTCACATCCGTGACAGGCAGCGCAGGATGCACCGCCAGTACCGTCGACGTCCAGCCTACTAAAGACACCGGCGCGAAGTCGCGCAAGGCATCATAGCCGGGGTTCTTGTAGATATGGGGCGCTACCGCGTGCGTACTGTTGTTGGCCATCAGCAAGGTGTAACCATCGGCCGGCGCTTTGGCAACGGACGCGCTGCCCACCGTGCCGCCACCGCCGGCAGCACGATTTTCGACAAACACGCTGACCCCGAATACATCACTCAAACGCTGCGCCACGGCACGCGCCATCAGGTCGGTTGCCGCGCCCGGCGAAAACGCGACCACGATGCGCACTGGCTTTGACGGGTAGTCCTGAGCCAGCGCGGGCGCGGCGAGCCAGACCGCGGTCAACAGCAGAGATTTCATCAAGGTAAGGCATGTTGGGCGGTTCATGACCACTACTATAGCATCCCCTGCTTGTGCTCCGCAAAAATCAACGTCACGCGATTTCAAGGGAATTCACCGTCGCTCACGCAATAGCTGGCACCAGCGAATATCGGTGGCCTGTGCTCCGCAAAAATCAACGTCACGCGATTTCAAGGGAATTCACCGTCGCTCACACAATAGCTGGCACCAGCGAATACTCGTGGTGCAAGCCTCCAAGCACAGATTTTGAGCGTACGGCAACGCCATCCCCCAGCCGATGACGGAAGTTTGATGGTCTCGCGCTCGTCGCTACAGTGTTCGGCGGGCCCGGCACGTTAGGACCCACACTGCTGTGCGGTCGTCCACCGTTGTAATGAGCCACCCAACTTTTCAGAATTTCACGCAGATGCGACTCCGTCAGCGGAAGCAGCCAGTCTAGGCATTCACGGCGGATGGTCCCGATTACTCTTTCACAAATTGAATTTGCTTTCG
>SYEN01000295.1 GCA_005800795.1 Burkholderiales bacterium
AAGCTCGCGGAAAAGGCCTGCCGTCAGATTGAGCGCTATCTCGACGATCCGCGCTATCGCTTCAAGCTGCCGTTTGACTATCGCGGCACGGATTTTCAGTGTCGCGTGTGGCGCGAGATTGCAAAAATTTCCCCCGGGAAAACGGGCACCTATAAAGAACTTGCACGACATTTGCGCACTGCGCCGCGCCCGGTCGGCGGTGCTTGCGGCAAAAACCGGTTGCCGCTGCTGATTCCGTGTCACCGCGTGCTGGCGGCGAACGGTATCGGCGGTTTTATGCATGCGCGCGCGGGCGATCCAATCACCATCAAACAATGGCTGCTGGCCCATGAAGGCGTTCGTGTCTGATGCGACGGGCACGTCTGCCGGGCCTGAAGATGCCGCGCTGATCGACGAATTTTGCGACGCGCTGTGGCTGGAGGACGGTCTTGCACGCAATACGCTCGACGCCTATCGCCGCGATCTCACACAATACGCGCAGTGGCTGCGTAAGCAGCGCGGGCGCGACGCGCTCGCCGCCGATCATGCCGATTTGCAGAGTTACCTCGCGCACCAGTTTCGCAAAAAAACGCGCGCCTCCAGTGCGGCGCGACTGCTGTCGAGTCTGAAACGGCTCTACCGCTGGCTGATCCGGTTGAATCGCATCAAGGTGGATCCGACACTGAACATCGACGCGCCCAAGTTGCCGCGCACGCTGCCGAAAAGTCTTACCGAGACGGATGTCGAGAATTTGCTGGCGGCGCCGACCGTCGAAACGCCGCGCGGCGAGCGCGACCGCGCCATGCTGGAGGTGCTGTATGCGAGCGGCCTGCGTGTGTCAGAACTGGTGTCGCTGAAATTGCCACAGGTGAGTCAGGACATGGGCGTGGTGCGCGTGCTGGGCAAAGGTTCGAAAGAACGGTTGGTGCCGCTGGGCGAGGAAGCGCTCGCGCGGGTGAAGCATTACGTGGCCGTGGCGCGACCGGCGCTGCTTTCGGGACAGAAAAGCGATGATCTTTTTGTGACGGCGCACGGCGGTGCGATGACGCGGCAGGCGTTCTGGCAGATTATCAAGCGTTATGCGTTGCAAGCGGGTTTGCGAACCACCATTTCGCCGCATGTGCTGCGCCACGCTTTTGCGACGCATTTGCTGAATCACGGTGCGGATTTGCGGGTGGTGCAGTTGCTGCTCGGCCACGCCGATATTTCAACGACACAAATTTACACGCACGTGGCGCGCGAACGGCTAAAGCAATTGCATGCGCATCATCACCCTCGCGGTTGAGCCAGCGACCCACGCAGACCGTTAGCATTCAAAATTCCCTCCACGTGAATCCTCACAACCATCGGGCGCGGATATTTCTTGTCAGCGTACCGGCGCCTTACGCGTTATTGATTCTGCCAGGACTGCCTTTGAATGGCTGCCTAATATAGTAACTTATTGTTTTTAAACAAGTTTTTGGAGATTGTATGAAAAAACTGATTGCCGTGCTGTGTTCCACCGCGTGTTTTATGCTGGCAGCATCGCCGGCTGCGATGGCGCAAGACAAAGGTGCGCCTGCTGCAGCGCCCGCAGCACCGGCTGCAGCGCCCGCAGCACCGGCTGCAGCCAAGACCGATGCACCGAAAGCCGACGCTGCCAAGACTGAAGCGCCGAAGAAAGCAGAGAAAGCCGATAAGGCCAAAAAAGAGCCCACCGAAGCGCAAAAAGCGCAACAAGAGCGGATGAAGGAATGCAACGCTGATGCGGGTGAAAAAAAGGGTGAAGAGCGCAAGGGCTTCATGAAAGGCTGCTTGAAGGACAAGCAAAAGGCACAACAAGACCGCATGAAGTCGTGTAACAAAGAAGCGGCGGACAAGAAGGTTAAAGGCGATGATCGCAAAGCCTTCATGAAGGATTGCCTGTCAACCAAGAAGTAAATTTGGGGCCGTCGCCGAAAGAGTGGCGCTGCAAAACGGGGCGTGCCGCATTCGGCGCGCCCTTTTTGTTGGCTTCACGATGTCGGATGCGCCACCAGGCGAATCGCGCGCAGTGACTTTAAAAACCTAAATAAAACAAATACTTAAGTAATATTGATTAGCGGGATGCAAATGCGCAGCATCGGCTGCACACCTGCAGAACGCTAACAACTCGCGGGTACGAAGTGGCAGCCAGTGACTGAATCGCACGAATACAAGTTAGCCCTAGTTTGGTTCAGATTATATTTTGTACTTCAAAGATTGATAAAATATATGCCGCGTAGCAGCAAATTTTCGCTATTACCGGTTGCGGATCGTGTGCGCCGGGCGCATAATAATTTCGTGTTCGGCGCTCGCTGAACATACTCCTCCAAAACCTCCTCCTTTGGTGGATCTTCAGCGCAATCCTTCGGGATTGCGCTTTTTTTTTGCAGGGCAATTTGCATAAGAACTCGGCGACTTTAAGTGTCACAATAATGTAATGTTGCATTGCACTATATATTATTGTCTCGTTACAGCAAATGTTTCTCGCGTAAGAATCGTTGTATGGTCTTGCCGGGTGCGCACGTTGTTGTCATCGGGCGGTACCGCTGCGGGCAGATTGTTATACTCGACGCAAATCGCGCAGGGCTACTTTTGGAAAGCCGTGGGGTGCATCGCTGAACTGCGATAGGCGGGATCAGCCGTCAGGAAAATCCCGCGCTTGACCACCGTCAAGGCTGACAGGACGGTGGTGTAATAGATTCGCCCGAGTTGCTTGGCGATGTGACCGAACCGGCTGCGCTACCGATGCGCGAACCGGTGTATGAAATGTTGGTGTACTTTGCGTTCTCATTCCGGGATCATTATGAAAATTCACGAGTACCAGGCCAAGGAAATTCTCAAGAAGTACGGCGTGCGCACCCTGCGTGCAGTGCCCTGTTTTTCCGTCGATGAAGCGGTCGCCGCGGGTAAAACGCTGGGCGGCAGCGTGTGGGTGGTAAAGGCGCAAATCCACGCTGGCGGGCGCGGCAAGGGCGGCGGTGTGAAGCTCGCCAAATCGCCGGAGCAATTGAAGTCGCTGGCCGGTTCGATCCTCGGTATGCAACTGGTAACGCATCAAACCGGGCCAGAAGGCCAGAAGGTGCGCCGCCTATTGATCGAGGAAGGCGCAGCAATCAAAAAAGAATATTACGTGGCGCTGGTGGTGGACCGTGTGTCGCAACGTGCGGTGCTGATGGCGTCCAGCGAAGGC
>SYEN01000296.1 GCA_005800795.1 Burkholderiales bacterium
AAGCACATTCTTTACAACTATCGCGGCGTGTCGAAGTATTATTTCCCGATGTATCTGAAGGAAATCGAATACCGATACAATCACCGCAACGACAACGTTTTTAAGCTTTTCTTGAAACTCTACTTTGGTTACGTTTCGCCATAATTACCTATTGTTTTTAAATAATATTTATAAAATGAGCAAAGCCGCCGGCTCGGCCCCGTGCAAAACCAGCCGCCTCTCAAGCTGTCTCTACCCCTTCGAACAAATCCACCTGCTTGCGCGCCGTTGCAATCGGCGGCGGTGGATCGAGCCCAATATGCTTGAGACGGATAGTCTTTCGTTCGCTATCGCCGGGTGCGAGATGTAGCGTGGAGTGGTTCGATGCCCCGCCGCAACCTTTGCAGGCGCGACAGCTGAAACGACAACGCTCGCAGCAGCGGGCGTGGGCGGGTATTTTCTATTCTAAATAAGTAAATAAAAACAGATAGTTACTGAATATGGCATTTGTTGCTGTAAGCAACGAATACATGCAGCGCAATGCGCTTCCCTTGTTGGCGCCCTACGGATTGCGGGTTACGCGCCCTTTACCCACTATGTTGCTGGTAACCGCGCGATGTGCAGATGCATTTGCGCTCGTGCAAGCCGCTGCAGCATACGCTGACCGCCATTCGCCATGGTGTCACGGTAGCCGCAGCCGGCCATTACATGCGTGCCCGCGAGCGGTGCTAAATGTTTTACAAGTATCTGTTTTTAAACACTTTTTATTCTTCTCAAAAGAGCGTTTATGCCCATGAATTACTTGTTTCCCCCATCCTGCAACCAATCACTGTGGCTTGATACTTGCAGCCTTGATGACTTTAGCCCATTTTGCAGTTTCCGAACGAATTAGCTGAGCAAACTCTTCCGGGGTTCCTCCCACGGGCGTGTATCCCAGAGACATCAGCCGGTCCGCAACCGCCGGTAGCGTCAACGCCTTGCCAATCTCAGCATTCAGGCGCATGACTATGTTTCGTGGAACCGCAGCCTGAACCATGTATCCGCTCCACGTTGCAAGCTCAAATCCAGGCAGACCTGATTCATCGACGGTCGGGATTTCCGGCGCAGAGTGCGACCGTTTCAACGTCGTGACCGCCAACGCACGCACCCGGTTTGCCCTGACATGAGGCAATATCGAAGGCGTATTGTCGCAAACGATATGAATCTGGCCGGCAATCATTTCGGCAATCGCTTGTTGAATGCCTTTGTAGTTGACCTGCATGATGCGCGTGCCCGTCATCATCTTGAACATTTCAACGGTCAAAACATTCGTTGTGCCGCCACCCGTGCTGCCGTACAACAACTTGTCCGGATTCGCCTTGGCATGAGCGATCAGATCGCGCACCGACCGAACCGGCAATGACGGTGTAACCGTGAGGATGTTCGAGCCTGTGTGCTGCCGGATCACAGCCTGAAAATCCCTCTCGGTATCATAAGGAAGCTTTGCATAAACGCCGGGATTGGTTGAGAAGGGAAAAATCGCGGCCCCCACGGTGTGCCCGTCCGGGGGAGCCTTGGCGATCATGTCGAAACCGAGAACGCCACTTGCGCCGGGGCGATTGTCTATCACCACTTGCTGGTTCATCTGCTGAGTCAATTCGTTGCCGATCAGTCGCGCCGTGATGTCAGGTGCTCCTCCAGGCGCAGAGGGAACGATCAGGCGTATGGGCCTCACGGGATAATTTTGCGCAACCGCCCAGTTTGCCGGACCAAGCGTACATACCGCGATAGTGACAAGTCGAAAGCAAGAACTGCCGAGGCTTTCAGCCATTTTCAACCTCCTCAGGAAACACTCTTATGAGTCGAAACTCCATTCAGGGACAGGATTTTCAAATTCCTTTCTTGCATAACTCCGACTGTATCCAGGCCCCACCAGCCGGTCTATCATGCCTGATTCGCAACGCCACCGCCTGTCCCACAAATCCCACAAGATCATCTCTCACCAAAAGCCGCCAAATCCATGACTTTGTGTACCACCGGGGTGGCCTCTTTTGCAAACATCTTCGTCGATTACGGATGAACGCGACAAGGGTACCGCGCGCAGCCATCGCAGATGACCTGCTAGACGCCGTGGACGAGCAGGGTCTGACTACTGCGCGACGGGCGAAATTTCAGACGCTACTCGCGCAAGGCCGTACGCGCAGGAACCTGCGTGGTTTTCTCGGTTGACCACACGGCGGCGCTGGAATACATTGAATATTATGCAAAAAAATCACGTGCACCCAGCTGTGCGGCCCATGGTTGTAAGGGCAGTTGTTTGTTGCGCCGTGCCTTTGCTTGCCGCAGGCGCGCAGGCCTAGGAAAAATATCCGGATCGACCCATTCGCCTGTTGGTGCCATTTGCGGCGGGTGCCTCCACGGACATCATTGCACGCAAGCTGGGAGTACGGCTGACGCCGGTGTTGGGCCAGATGATCGTGGTCGAAAACAGGACGGGGGCATCGGGCACCATCGCCACGCATGACGTGGCGCGCTCGAAGCCGGATGGCCATACACTGATACTCGGCACGATTTCGACGCACATTCTCAATCCGCTGACGATGAAGAACATTCCGTACGATCCACTCAAGGATTTGTCGCATGTGCACTTGTTAGGCACCAGTACCACGTCGGTGACTGTGCATCCCACGGTGGCGCGCACATTGCCGGAGCTGGTCAAGCGCGTAAAGGCCATGCCCGGCAAATATGCTTATGGCTCGACCGGGCAAGGCGGCATCATTCACCTTGCAGGCGAGTTGTTCAAGCTCAGAGCGGGCGGGCTCGACATTGTCCACGTACCGTATCGCGGCAGCGGTGCGAGCCTGACCGACGTGGTGGCAGGGCAGATTCCGATTGTGATGATGGCGCTGGGAACGGCCATGCCGTATCACCGCGCAGGCAAGTTGCGTGCGCTGGCGGCTTTCAGCGAAAAGCGTTCACAGGTGGCCATGGAAATACCGACACTGGCCGAGTTCGGCATTCCCGCGGTGGCCTACTCTTGCGTGCTGCTGAGCGGCGCGGCAGGCACGCCCAAACACATCATCGATCAGTTGCACCAGGCCGTGTCGAAGCAGATGCAGGACGATGCGTTTCAAAAAGACTTGCTGACAGCCGGCTTCGACCCCGTGCCCGATTCCAGTCCGCAACGCGCAACGCAGTTTATACGAGATGAATTCGCCCAATGGGGGCCGATTGTAAAAGCCACGGGCATCACCGCGGAGTAGCGACAATCAGGGGAGTAACGTATGGGCAGGCTGGACGGCAAGGTGGCATTCATTACCGGTGCGGGCGCGGGGATTGCGAAGGCCGCGGCGCTATTGTTTGCGCGAGAAGGCGCGCGCGTGGCACTCATTGAACTGAATGCGGAAGCGGGTACGAACGTGCAGGCCGCAGTACACGCTCAAGGCGGCGACGCCTTGTTTGTTCAGACCGACGTGACGCAGGTGGATTCGGTCAGGCTGGCGATGGAACGCACGGTGGCGCAGTTTGGCGCGCTCCACGTGATTGTCAATTGTGCGGGCGGTTCGACGCAGCAAGATTACCCCGTGCACGAGATGGACATCGACAACTGGCACAAGACCATCGCCTTGAATCTGTTTCATCCGTTCCTCACCTGCAAGTTTGGCATACCGCATTTGATACAGGCGGGCGGCGGCTCAATCATCAACTTTGCATCGTCGCTGGGCATGGTGGGGTCGGTGAAACCCGCGTATGCCGCTTCCAAGGGGGGTATTGTGGCGTTTACGCGCACGCTGGCTGCCCAGTACGCGTAATATGGCATACGCGCCAACGCCATCGCGCTCGGCGTGGTGCGCAGTGAGCGGCAATTGAAGCGCTGGGAAGATCCCAATGGCGAGAAGACCCCGCAGCGGCTGGCCTACGACAATCTCAAAAAGCTCTATCCGTTTTCGGTTTCGGAACCGGAACAAATTGCAGCGCTTGCATTGTTTCTCGCCTCGAATGAGTCGGCCATGATGACGGGTGCCACCGTACCTGCGGATGGTGGCAAATCAACCTATTTGAAGGTGCAGTAATACCATTGATTTTTCGCGTGCAGCCCGGATGGTTCGCTCACCACCCACGAGTTGTTGTCTGAAGGCCCGATGCAGTATGACGACTCGGTGCTGACGGGCAGACGCGACCTTTTAGGTGTGGCGCGTAATGCGACGGATCCCGCCGCTCAGATTGCCGCAGTCAACATGGGCGCACCATCGCTACCAACGCCATGCTCGAACGCAAGGGCTGGCCCACAGCGATATTTATCACATGCGCGTTTCGCTACCCATTGCGTATCGGGTATCAGAACCGGCCTTGCATTTTTGATCGGCATATGGTGCTGCCGGAGATGCTCTACATCGCCGTGCATGAGACCGATGAACGCCTCAGAATTTCCCCCTTTTAAATAATTCAATAAAAACAGATAGTTACATGAAAGCACAAGGCTGGACTTTTTACCCGCGCGGCTCAATGCATTGGAAGAATATCGTTAGATTTTTGTTTTCTTTGCGAAGACAAAATGTATGAATACAAAACTCAGACTCGTTTGTGTAACCGGAAACTCCATACTCGTACCCTTTGATTTGGTTGCGCAAACGCGTAGCTCGACCTTTGCCCGTAGGGAGCGAAGCGCAATACGGGAACCTGTATCGCGCTTCGCTGCATACAACCTACCCATGCCACATAATCCCCGCTTCCTCACATGACCCCGCCACTGCTGATCGCCTGGTTCCAGCGGCGGGGCATCTATTACGGCTGGGTGATCGTGGCCGTGATGTTTGTCACCCTGTTCGTGTCACTGGGGTTTCGCTTCTCGTTCGGCGTCTACTACTCCGCCATTCTCGACGAAACCGGCTGGAAGCGCGCGGACACGGCAAGTGTGGTGTCCGCCGCCATGATCATCTATGCCTTCACGGCGGCGCTCGCCGGCTACCTGTTCGACCGCCTGGGCGCTCGCGTGGTGTTCACCTTTGGCGCGCTGTGCATGGGCGCGGGGTTGATGCTCTGCGCCAGCGTCGAAACACTCGCCGGGCTGACCCTGGTCTATGGCGTCATGCTGGGCCTAAGTTATGCCATGCTGGGCTTCATTCCGCACATGGCCATTGTGCCGCGATGGTTTGTGCAACAGCGGGGCCTCGCCTCTGCGCTAACGCTCGCGGGCGTGGGGCTGGGCTCGCTCGCCATCGCTGCCATCAGCGCAGAATTGATCGCGCGTATTGGCTGGCGTGAAACGCTGTGGTGGTTCGGCGCCGCCGCGATGGTGGTACTGATTCCTCTCAACGTACTGTTTCACCGCCATTCCGCCGGGGCCGTAGGTCTTGCGCACGACGGTACGTCACGCGAACCTGCCGCGCAGGCCGCGCCCGAACCGCACGGCACGACCATCCGCGAAGCGCTGCGAGAACCCGCATTCTGGCTGCTCGCGCTGGCTGTCGCCGCGACCGGCGTGTGCACCATGGTGATCGTCGTGCACCAGACGCGCATGCTGGTGGACATGGGGTACAGCCTGACGCTCGCCTCGCTGATCTTCGGCGTGCAGGGCGTGCTGCGCGCTGGCGGCGGCCTGATCTGGGGGCCCGTCTCCGACCGCATCGGCCGCTCGTCCTGCGTCGTCCTCATCTGCGCCATCAGCCTCGTGGGCTTGGCATTGCTGTGGTTTGCGTCGCTGCTGCCGCCGGAAGCGCACGGCTTGAGGATCGCGCTACTCGCGGGCTATCTACTCACCTACGGCATCGGCTTTAACGGCATCTCCCCGGTATATGCGTCTGCCGTCTCGGACCGGTTTTCAGGCAAGAACCTCGGCACCATCCTAGGCCTGCTCGACTTGGGCTTTGGCCTCGGCGCGGCACTCGGACCGTGGTGGGCGGGCTGGATGTTTGACCGCTACGGCAACTACAGCAGCGTCATCCTGGCCGTCGCAATGTGCGTAGTGATTACCGGCTACGGGCTGTGGGCGGCGACGCGTAAACGAGCACAGGTTCAGGGAGATTCGTAGCCCGTACGAAGCGTAGCGCTATACGGGTTGAGCTTGCTCGAAGTGAGCCTCCTTTCTGATTGGGTGCCGGTGCGGCTCTTCGCACTATTGACACGCGCCGCGACGTGCTCGTCGATTTTATCGGCGGCATCCGCGGGCAGGCGGAGTAGTCTCGTACCAGACTCAATCCGGTTGATAACCGGAAATTTTTACCGCCAGGGCAAATTTATCGAGGTAAGCATTTAACCTCGCACTTGCTTCTGCCGCACTGGAGCCAATTGAAACCAGCCCGCTCGACGCGAGCTTGCTCCGCACATCGGGCAGTCTCACGATACGGCTTAGCTCAACGGTCAAAAATTCCGCGACATCCTTGGGCGTGCCGGTGGGCACGGCAGCCGCCGTCCAGCCCGACACGTCAAAGCCCTTAAAGCCAGATTCTGCAACCGTCGGCACATCGGGCACGTCCGCCAAGCGCGAAGCGCCAGTAACGGCCAGCATTCTGAGTTTCCCACCATTCACCAGCGGGCGCGTGCCGGCGACCGAATCCCACAGCACTTGCACGCGGCCATTGACCACATCCGGGTGCGCCGACGGGCCGCCTTTATACGGCACATGCAGCACGTCGACGCCTGCCTCATGTGACAACAACGCGATGCCCAGATGCGCCAACGTACCCGCGCCATACGAGGCAAAACTCACTTTCGCCGGCTGCTTTTTAGCCAAGGCAATGATATCGACCACCGTGCGCCCACTGAAGCCCGCGCCCGCCACGATGCATTGCGGGATCTCCGCGAGCAAGGCACGCATCGAGAAATCCTTGCGAGGGTTGTAGCCCAGGTTTAGCCGCGTGTTCGGTGCAACGGTAAGTTCCGTGCTGGCGGCAATCGCGATGGTATAACCATCAGGGGTCGCCTTGGCGACATACGCCGCACCCAACACTGCACCGGCGCCGGAACGATTGACGATCACCACCGGTTGCCCGGTGCGCTCGCGCAACTTGTCTCCGATCACCCTCGCTGCCAGATCCGTACCGCTGCCCGGTGGGAAACTCACCAGAAATTGGATGGGTTTCGATGGGAACGTTTGCGCAGCCACAGCGCCGCATAACGCAAACAGCGCGGCGGATAGCGCCAAGGCCAGTAGCCGCACAGGCTTGTTGTGATGATTCATGGGTGGGCTCCTCAGCCGTATATCGATAAACACGATTGCTACCAATTATAAAACAGAAATCATAAATTATCTATTAAAAACAATAACTTACAATAATCATTTATCTATGGAAAATTGCGGTCACCAGGGGCACCGTGCAAATCCCTTAAACACGACCACGCTTTCTGCGCACTGGTACATTGCTTGAATTGAATACTTCTGGCCTTGTCTGTGAGCAGCCTACATCACTCTACCGGTCCGGTAGAAACCGTCTCTGCTTGCTCAAGTCCCCTCAAACAATTCCAGTTGCCACTTGGCGGGTGCAACACAAGGCGGCAGTGTCAACCTCGAATGCGGGAGGTTCTTTTCGATCACCGCCGGTTCTTCTATCACCGCGATGAGCCTTGGGTTGCTGCTGACCCCTTGGATTTATTTCATTGAATTCGAGCCGTCCCCAGTACTACTCATCTGCGAAGAATTTATTTCAATTCTCCGTGGGTTCCCCCGGAAAACTACACGCGCTTAAAACAACAAGCCTGCGGCAATCTGGCCATTAAATCCACCACCCAGCGATCACGATTTTCCGTGGTGTAAATGGCTTTCCCGGCGACCAACACGTTGGATGACAACAAGGTCTGCAGGTAGCCGGTGTAACGCTCTGCGACATGATCTTCGTTTTCTCCGGCCTGACGCATGATTTCCGGATCAATCACCCACAAGCCGAACTGCATCGGATATTTGACCGATCGTTGCACGCCGCCGGCCCGTTGCAGTGACACTTCAATCGCGCGCGTAAACCACCATAACTCAGCCACGCATGCATCGGCCTGCGCCGCGCTGGCCATCAACGATTTTGCCGTGACATCAAACACTGACGCCGTAACGTCGCCATTTACCAGGGCTTCATCCAGCGCAAGACCAGCACGTTCAGCGTGCTTCACCGCGAACTCCCAGCGCGCGGTATAACGATCCGCCTCTTTGCCATTGCCGCCCGTTTCGTGCAAGGCACGCAGTCCCTGAAAGCTCTGCGCGCGATAAGTGGGATCGAGCGTCGCGGCACGCTGCAGCAGCGACATCGCCAGCGCCGGTTCCCATTCCCCCAGCATCAACCCTGCGCGCAGCGACACCTCGGCGTCATCGGCATGCTGCGCTGCCAGCGCCATCAGCAGCAGCCGTCCTTGCTCCGGGTCATCGTCCATCACCGCTTCCGCGCGCAGCAATTGCGCCGACACCGGCTGTGCTGATGCCTGCGCCGGATTCATTTGCAGCAAAGGTTGAAGCACCGACTTGCGATACAGGTGACGAAACAGCCATTGACGCTCGACTAGCTTAGCCCACCGCTGATTGAAGGCCTGCATGATGCTGCCCCACTGCTCGCCAAACAAAGCCTCGCCCGCGCACGGCCCCTGCAGGTCGCCCGCCGTGGCGTGTTTGCCCAGTGCCGCAACCCGTTCCGGCAATCGAGGATGGGTATCGATCCAGTCGGGCTTTTCTGCGAGCGCCTGTCGCAGCCAGCGTGCCACGTCCGGCTCGGGCCAGCGCGGCCACACCTGCATGAAGCGCTGCAGATAATCCTGCGGCACATCAGTGTTATTCAGACGCCAGCGATTGGTCTCCCGGCGAAAACCACCGTACCACAGCCGGCCGTAAATCCCCAGCCGCGTCAGCGCCTGCGAAATGGCGTCGGCACTGGTGACACTCGCCGCATCCGCATCCGCTTCGTATTCGCACTGGCGCGCCAATACAAAACTGCAGGCGCTGAAGTACGGCACAAAGCGCTGCGCGAAACCCGCCGCCGCACGCTCGAAGATTGTGCCGGACTCCAACACGTCCTGCGCGTAAAGCATCCAGCCGCCGCGCGCACGATACAGCCAATGCCCGAAGCGGCCATGACGCCGCGAAAAATGACCCAACTCGTGGCCGATGACCGCCAGCATTTGCTCGCGCGACAACACGCACAGCAGCGGAATGCCCAGTGTCAGCGTCTGCTGCCGGCCAAGAAAACCCAACGCGCCACGCGTTTCGGCGGCGCTGGCATTAAAATCATCATCGACCAGTACGCGCAGTCGCGACGACACCGAGAGCTTCTCGCGCAGCGCATCGATGGTGCGAAAAAACTCCGGTGCCTGCTCGGGCTTGATTTCCGTACCGTCGAAGCGGTGTATCGGTCGTGTGAGCCAGACCAGCAACACCATCGCAGCCACGCCCGCCCAGTTCAGAATCGCCAGCGAGCCGGCCACGAGCGCGGCGTTGAGCACAAACAAGACCAGCGCAATAGGCAAAACAATTGGCAACAATTGCGCTGCAGTCAGTGTGACATCGCCCCACAGCGCCAGTACGACGACTTTGAAGCGATACGCCGCCGGATTGCGCACAGCCTGCGCCTCGAGCTTGCGCAAGTACTCGGGATCGGGTCTGGCCAGTCTCACATTGTTGCCGTCATCATGGGAAAATAAGTATGTTCATATACTCGTATCGATTCCCACATGGGCGAACGCCGCGTTCAAGGCATCACATTTTTGCGCGGTGACCAAACACAATAGAAGGATGGAAAATTCAATCGCCATTTCTTCGTCAACATTAAGGCATCCCGATCCTGCCAACCGGTCAGCCCAAAATCAAAGGGGCTGACGCCGAATGAAATCCTTGGTACATAAGTATTTGTTTTAATTGATTTATTTTAACTGTTCAATCCCCATGAATACGAGGTCCCGCGGTGGAGGCCACGGCCTCAGCGCCCGACGATAAAGCACACCGAGGTGGTGGCACTGCCACCGAGGTTAAACGTGGCGAAATTTTTCGCGCCACCGACTTGATAGTCGCCAGCATTGCCCGTCACTTGCCGCCAGCCATCCAGCAACATGCGCACGCCTGTTGCGCCAACGGGGTGACCCAGACCGATCAGTCCGCCCGACGGATTGACCGGCAGTTTGCCGCCGGGTGTGATGGTGCCATCCTCGATCGCGCGCCAGCTTTCACCGGGCGGTGTCATGCCGAAATGATCTATCGCCATGTATTCGGTGATTGAAAAACAGTCGTGCACCTCGACACCATCGCAGGCATAAATGTTGTCCATCGCGGCACGGCCCAACGCATCCATCATGGCCTTGCGCGCATGCGGAAACACATAGGGCTGTCCGCGGCTTGCACTGATCTTGGCAGAGTAGAGTAATGGCGCTGTCGAGTGCCCCCAGCCCTTGATGCGCGGGATGGCGTCGAGCGTCACACCGCGCCGGGCCGCATACCGTTCGGCCACCGCACGCGAGGCGAGGAAAACCGCCGCTGCGCCGTCCGTCACCTGGCCGCAATCGGCCTTGCGCAAGCTACCTTCGATGGGCGGGTTGGCAAGATCATCATCCGCAAAATGTTCCGGCCCCAGTTTCCATGCGCGCGTTTGCGCCAGGGGGTTGCGCCTGGCGCTGGCGTAATTGTTTTCGGAAATGGCGCGCAAATGCGCGCGGTCAAGACCGTATCGTTCCTCATATTCCGCCGCCACCTGCGAGAACATATAGGGCCAGACATAGCGCGCTTGCGTGGCTTCGCGGCCCGCCCAAGCCGCTGATCCCAGATATTCCGCCGCGCGCTGGCCGGGCACGTTTCGCATCAGCTCGATGCCCAGCACCAGCGCCAGCCCATACCGGCCCGCTTCGATCTCGGCGCTCGCAGCGAGCAGCGCGATACTGCCGGAGGCGCAAGCGGCTTCGTGCCGTGACGCAGGCACGCCCGCCAGATCAGGGTGCACGTGGCCAAAAAAACCGCCCAACTGGCCCTGCCCGCCAAACAACTCACCCGCGAAGTTGCCTACATGCGCGGTTTCAACTTCATTAGGCTCAATGCCTGTGGCCGCAAAGGCGGATTCCGTGGTGTCGCGGAACAACTCAAACAGACTGTTGCCTTCACGCTCCAGATTGCGCGCGAAATCACTTTGTGCGCCGCCCAATACAAATATTTCTCGCGCCAACTCAACCTCCCATACGTATCGAATGACCTTGCCGCAATTATCGGCTGACATTATAGACAGCCTTTTATAAAGGCTATGTCATTGACTGTACCTCGCGCGAGAGAGCATTCCCTGACCATGAATATCCGTCCCCCCCGCACGCTGGCCATTCCGTATCGGCCGTGGACAGGCCGCTCATCCGCTACGGCATGGAGCCGTG
The DNA here is from genome assembly GCA_005800795.1 of Burkholderiales bacterium. GTDB lineage: Bacteria > Pseudomonadota > Gammaproteobacteria > Burkholderiales > SG8-41 > UBA5216. The sequence goes on from SYEN01000296.1 coordinate 11,278, forward strand.
TCGCCCGCGATCATGCTGCCGATGGCGTCGAGCGGGCCGACTTCGGCCTAGGGGATCGCTGCGCGCGGCAGGTTGGGGTAGCGGGTTTGGAGGATGCGTTGTGCCCGGTCAGTGGCAAAGGTCATCGGCGCTCCCGTGCGCTATCAAGTCAAATCTAAATTACCCTGCCCGCCAATGCGTTGTTATTTTAACTAATTTATTTTAAACAATATTTTTCTTAATCTAAATACGAACCACGTAACCGACATGGTGGGCATTGCGTGTAAAGGACGCATGCAATATAGCGCCGCGGCATTCGCTGATGGTTGTATCGCCGTGTGATGCGCGGTTAAATGCGTGAATTCGGCGAATAACTCGGGAAAAACAAAATGAACATGCTGCGTTGGTTGATATTGATGACTGCTGCCGGGCTGCCGGGCTTGCTTGCGCCGAGCGAGTCGCACGCGCAGCAGAAATACCCGATCAAGCCGATCCGCTTCATCGTGCCGTATCCGCCCGGCGGCTCGACCGATTACACCGCGCGCGAGATCGCGCCGCGCCTGGCGGAAATGTGGGGCCAGCAGCTGGTGATCGACAATCGCGGTGGCGCGGGCAGTCTCATCGGCCACGGCCTCGCTGCAACCTCGGTGCCCGATGGCTACACGCTGCTGCTGGGCACCTCGACGGGTCTGTCGATCACGCCCGCACTGGGCACCAAGCTCGCTTACGATCCGCAAAAGGATTTTGCGCCGATAGGGCTTATTGTGTTCGCGCCTTACATGCTGACGCTGCATCCTTCGATTCCCGCGAGCAACCTGCAGGCTTTCATCGACTATGCCAAAAAGCAGCCCGGCAAGTTGAACTACGGCTCATCGGGCACATCGACGCCGAATCATCTGGGCGGCGAGATGATGGACATCATGGCCGGTATCCGCACCGTGCATGTACCGTACAAAGGTGGCGGGCTTGCGCTGACGGATCTCATTGGCGGGCAACTGCAATTTATGTTCTCTGCGATTCCACAGGTGTTGCCGCACGTGAAAACGGGTCGCCTGCGCGCCATCGCGGTGGGGCATCCCACGCGCACACGAGCTGCACCTGATTTGCCGCCTGTCGCCGAGACGTTACCGGGGTTTAACAACACAACTTGGTACGGCTTGCTCGCGCCGGCACGCACGCCACGCGACATCGTGGTACGCATCAACGCGGACTTGAACAGGGTGCTTGCGCAACCCGAATTTGCCCAGCGGATTTTGATCCAGGGCGTCGAAGCAGCGACCACGACACCGGAAGGACTGGGAGAGATGATCCGTGCCGAGGAGGCGCGCTGGCGCAAAGTGATCAAGGGCGCGGGGATCGTGGCGGAGGCGATACGGTAGTGAAAGTGAGGCTGTCTGAAAATGTCAGAAGTACCATGCCATGCAGATAGCCTCTTGAACCCGTCGGCCTCTACCGTTGACGGCCGACCTCACTTGAAAATTCCACCGGTGGGTGCCACGATCAGTTCATCTTGAGGTTGGCCTTCTTAATGACTTCGGCGTATTGGGCCATGTCGGATTTCATCAGTTCCCCGAACTGCTCCGGGGTGTTGATGAAGGGATCGGTGCCGAGTTCGCGCATGCGCGCGGAGAACTCCGGCGCGGCCAGCGCCCTGTTGATCTCTTGCGAGAGCTTGTCCAGTATCGGCTTCGGCAAGCCCGCCGGCCCGATCAGGCCGAACCAGCCCTTGGCGTTGAAGCCCGGCAAGCCGGCTTCCTTGAACGTGGGTACCTTCGGCACGGCGGGATAGCGCTGATCGCCGGTGATGGCCAGTGCCTTGACGCGGTCGGTTTTGATCAAGGGCAGCAGGTTGACGGCCGCGTTCAGATACACCTCGATCTCGCCGCCGAGGAAGGCAGTGAGCTGCGGCCCGGATCCTTTATAGGGAATCTGCTGCATCTTGATGCCGGCCTCGATCTGGAACAGTTCGATGGCCAGATGCGTCACGCTGCCGCTGCCCGATGTGCCGAAGTTGAGCTGCCCGGGCCTCGGTTTCGCAAATGCGATGAACTGCTTCAGGCTGGTCACCGGGAGGGATTTGTGAACGGCCAGGATGTTCTCGCTGCGCCCCAACGTTGCGATGGGCGTAAAGTCTTTGAGCGGGTCGTACGGCGCCTTGATCATCTGCGTGACGATGACATGCGTGGTGGTAATCACCATGAGCGTATAGCCGTCCGGCGCCGACCGTGCAACATGCTCGGAGCCGATCAGGGTGTTGCCGCCCCCGCGGTTGTCGACCGGCACTTGTCTGCCCCACGCCTCGTGGAGCCGCTGCCCGATCAACTGCGCGTACACGCTCGTGCTCCCGCCCGCCGGATAGGGCGTGACGATGCGTATGGGCTTGCTCGGATAGGGTTGTTGGGCGTGAGCCGGAAAGACCAGTGCGGTCATCCCACATGCCAATGCCAGACAGGCAATCAGTCTCGGGTGATTCATTACGGCTCCTCGCAGATTTTAAAGCCATTCATGCGGCACAGACGGTCTCGGCTGCTCACCGCGGTTTGCATACCGCCCGCGGCTGGCGCTCTGTTGGCGCGCGCCAACAATGGTCCGTGAATGTCGTCGCAAACCGCATGTATAGGTTTAGATGCAGGTGCAGCAAAAACCGACGGTTTGGTTTTATAGCGATTGAACGTCGCAGGCTCTGAAATACAGGAAATTCAAACCGTGTTTTTGCTTCAACCCTAATGTATCTGCAGCCCGGCGCGCAGTCAATTCGCGGCCTTTTCGCGCAGGCCACCACCATACGCCTCAAGAATGCATCGTAGCTATCGCACACGCGTTCTCCGGGTCAGTGTTGTCGGAGCGCGCCCGATAGATCTACCGTTTTCTTCGCTGCCGCCTGGGGGGCCTGGCAATTCAATTGTGGCTGGCGTTCAATCCTGCTGCAGGCCTGCATCGCGCACCACCTGCCGCCAGCGCACAATATCCTTGCGCACGAATTCGGTGAATGCGTCACGTGACATCACCTCAGGCTCTGCACCTTCCCGGGCAAAACGTTCTTTGGTGTCGGGCAACTGCAGCACTTTCTGTAACTCGGCAGCGAGCCGATTTACGATGTCGTTGGGCGTTTTCGCCGGTGCGGCGATGCCCCACCACAATTCCACCACGTACCCCGGCAGTCCTGCTTCGCTGACCGTGGAGAGCCCGGGCGTGAATGAATTGCGCCGGGCGCCGGTGACGGCGAGCGCTTTGAGCCGTCCCGCCTGCACCTGCGGCAGCACCGACGGCAGACTGGTGACAAACAATTGCGTATGGCCGCCCATCAGGTCGGTCAGTGCTGGTACGGCACCTTTATAGGGGACGTGCACAATATTGATGCCTGCCGCACGGCGCAGCAGTTCCGTGGCGAGGTGATTGATCCCGCCGCTGCCGGTGGAGGCGTAGTTGATTTCGCCCGGCTTGGCTTTGGCCAGCGCCAATAGTTCCTTGAGACTTTTTACCGGCATGGAGGGATGCACAATCAGTATCATCGGGCCAGTGGCCATCATCCCGACGAAGGTGAAGTCGGCCATCGGGTCATAGGGCAATTTTTTCCGTATTACCGCGTTGGTGGCGAATGACCCCTGCACATTGAGAATGGAATAGCCGTCCGGTGCCGATTTCGCGACATTTTCCGCTCCGATCATCGCGCCTGCGCCAGGGCGATTGTCGATCACGACCTGTTGTCCGAGTTGCGTGGTCAGCCCCAAAGCCACCGCGCGCGACAAGACATCGTTGCTGCCACCCGGCGGGAACGGCACCACGAAACGCACCGGCTTCGCAGGGTAACTCTGCGCCCACAGATGCGTAACGGGCGCGCATGAAAAAATTATTAAAAACAGATAGTTACGCATAGTTCGCCCATTCGCCCGTTCGCCTTCGCACTATCGACCGGTGTTCTTGATACGCTACGTTAACAGCAAGTTCTACGAATGCCAATGCTGGAGACGGGCGATAGGAATTTTCAAACTAGCCATCGGAATAGACCCCCTTGTAGCCCGAGCTCACCAACAGGACTATTTAGTCTGAATCGCCGACCACACCACGCCGTCCGCAATTCCGTAAAAACGCATCATTCACATAGAATATATAACTAATTGATTTAATTGATATTTTTTGACATTGTAAACAAAGCTCAATGCATTCCAGCGGCCCCGGTAAAACCCGCCGACTCTCAAGCGCACTGCCATAGATCCACCCGCTTGCGCGCCGCTGTTCGCGGCGGTGGATCAAACCGATGAGCTTGAATATCTTTGCGATTACTGCTGGTTCTTCGATGATGGCTATCACTTTGAGCTTGCCGCCGCCGAGGTGCAGCGAATGAAGCAAGAGGGCGTTGCCTGACCCTCGTATCAACCCTGGCTATTCGGCCTTGATCCCGGCAGCCTCGACCACCTTGCGTATCCTCACGGCCTCGGCCTGAATGAACTTGGCCAGTTCGGCGGCGGAACGGACATCCGGCGTAATGCTTTGCTGTTCAAGGCGCGTACGTGTGTCTTCCACGCCCATGACCACAGTGATGTCACGCTCGATCTTGTCCAGGATGGCGCGCGGCGTTTTCGCTGGCGCAAACAGACCCCACCACACGCCGACGTCGAAACCGGCGAGTTCGCGGGTCTTCGCCAGCGGCGCAATATCCGGTGCCGTACTGGATGCGGCCGCGGTGGTCACGCCGTAGGCGCGTAGTTTCCCTGCCTTGATTTGCGGCAACACCGCTACCAGCGACACCACGGCGAGGTGCATCTGGCCACCCATGACATCGGCAATAGCCGGTGGCGCGCCCTTGTACGGCACATGCTGTATCGAGACACCACCCTGCATCTTGAACAGCTCACCCGCAATGTGCATGGGGGTGCCATTGCCGCCGGTTGCGAAATTCAGCGCACCGGGCCGGCTGCGCGCCAGACGCAGCAAGTCCGCCGCCGTCGCAGCGGGCAATGACGGATGTCCTATCAGCACCATCGGCCCGGTGCACAGGAACGCGATCGGCGCCAGATCGACCGTCGCGTCGTAAGCGATTTTCGGATTGATGATTTTGCTGTTCAGTATCTCCGAGCCCGACCCCAACAACAGCGTATAGCCATCCGGCGCCGCGCGCACCGCACGCGAGGTACCAACCACGCCACCAGCGCCACCCACATTCTCGATCACGATGGCGGCGCCGAGCCGCTCGCCAAAGCGGGGCGAGATCGTGCGCGCGATAATGTCCGAGCTTCCTCCAGCAGGAAACGGCACCACCAGCGTCACCGGGCGCGTTGGATAGTTTTGTGCGTGTACGAGCGGGCCAGTCATCAGCAACAAGGCAAATAGCGCGGATACGATGGGATGGTGTGCCATTGAAATCTCCTGGTGTGACAGGACTCTGTAGGGGAACCCGCGCAACCGCATCATGCGGGGTCTCGAGTCAGAAAATCATCCAGATGCCGCGCCAGCAAATCCGGCGCCTCGGTCGTCAACAGGTGGCGCAGTCCCGGCAGAATCACCACTTTACTGCCGGCGATGCGCGCACCGAGCGCGTGGGCCATCTCGGGCGTCGAGCCGCCATCGTGCTCACCCGTCAGGATCAGCGTACGGCAAGCGATGCCGCCTGCCCTGGGGGCAAGCGTGTCATCGGAAAATGCAAAGACCTTGTAGCTGCGCAGGTAACCGTCGGCATTGTTGGCTCGCAATCCGGCGGCAATTTCAGCCTCGGCCTCGGGGTGCGCCTGTCTGAACGCCGGTGTCAGCCAGCGCGCGATCGCGCCAGGGATAAAAGGCTCAAGTCCCAGATCGGCAAATTCTTGAGTACGCTTGCGTATGGCTTCGCGCTCCATGGGGTTGCGCGCATGTACGCCGCTGACGAGCGCAATCTCCCGCACACGCGATGGCTGATCCAGCGCCATCTCCTGCGCCACCAGCGCACCCATGGAAAAGCCGGCGACCGCGCACGAAGAAATTCCCAGGTGTTCAAGCAGATACAAGGCCTGTTGCGCGTAATCATGCAGTGTAGCGCCATCGCGCGGTAGTGGGCTGGCGCCATGCCCCAGCATGTCCAGTGTGATCACACGCCGGCCGCGCTGGATCAGCGGTATTACGCCGGCCCAGATGCGATGACTAAGCCCCACGCCATGAATCAACAGTACCGCCGGCCCCACCCCCCGGTCGGTGTATGCAGTGCCCCGCGTATCGAATAAGACTTCACTCATGCCTACTCCCGTTTCAACCCCATGGCACGGATCATCTTCGCATTGCTTTCCAGCTCCGTGCGCAGAAACGCCGTGAGCTCCTCGGGCGTGCCCGGCGATAACGCGCCTCCCTCGACACTGACGCGCCTCTTGACCTCGGCATCATCCATGGCCTTGAGCAGCGTGGTGTTTAGCGCCGTTACGATATCGCGCGGCGTCTTTGCGGGGGCGAGCAGCGCATACCATTGTGTGAATTCGTAGCCCGGCAGCCCGGCTTCGGTCATTGTCGGCACACCCGCGAACAACGCCGAGCGCACCGTGCTGGTAATGCCGAGCGCACGCATGCGCCCCGGCTGCACGTGCGGCAGCACGGTTGTCGGCCCGGCGAACGCCATATCCACCTGTCCGGCGATCAGTTCAGTGGCAAACAGTGATGTGCCTTTGTACGGCACATGTAACACGTCGAGTTTTGCCATCGACTTGAATAACTCGGCGGCCAGGTGTGATGTACCGCCAACACCGGAAGAGGCGTACGTCAGTTTGCCTGGCTGCGCACGAACGATCGCGATCAACTGCTTCAACGACGTGGCGGGTACCGACGGATGCACCACCAGCAAGAACGGAATTTTCGCGAACAGGCTCACGGGCGCAAAATCGCGCACCGTGTCATAGGGCACCTTGTCGCCCTTTTCTCCCCATATCGGGCTGATGACCAGCGGGCCGGAGCTGCCCCACAACAGCGTGTGTCCATCGGGCGCCGCGCGCGCCACCTGATCAGTACCTATGCGCCCCGATGCACCCGCACGGTTGTCGATGACGAATGTTTGTCCCATCAACTCGCCGATGCGTTTGCCCGCCGCACGCGCAAACGAATCGGTGGCCGCGCCCGGCGGAAATGGCACGACGATGGTCACGGGCCGCCGCGGATAATTTTGCGCTGCCGCGTGCCCCGTCATCACCAAGACTGTCACGGCAAGTACTCCACAGAGGGGCAGATGCGTCATTGTGCGCTCGTCGTAACCAATTGATTTAATTGAATATTTTAGTTTCCGTTGCGCCGTATGCGTTCACCGAAGTCACGCTCGAATACGCGTTGCTCATTTTCGAACGCTTCGAGCCGCGCGCTTACGATGAAGTCGCGTTTGTCGCATACGACCTTGGTGCGCATCTCCGTGCGGATGTTCCAGCCGCTGCGTTCAAACAACCACGTCCAGGTCACCTCGGCTTCGCAGGACAGCGGATCGTGTTCGACGATGCGATAACGTTCGGTCGAACGCGCTTCCGCGATCAGGTCTATCTCGTCGTAGCGCCCGCGTCCGCTGGCGTCCGCGACTTCGACCACCGTTTCGTTTTTGCCCATGTCGGTGCGCACCACGCGGTTGCGTCCGCCTGCCACCAGCGGCGTACGCTTGAAGGGTGCGGCGGCTTCGACCGGCTTGAACTTGATTTTTGCATCTTCCTTGCGAGGCGGGCGCACCGGCAGCTCCAGCGCGCTCTTGCCCGTGTAGAGCGTCAGTGTCACCGGCTCAGGCGACGGCCAGATCAGCGGCCAGTAGGTCGTGGACACTGCGACACGCATGCGGTGACCCTTGACGAATGAATAGGCCGTGTCGGCGAGTGGCACACGCACGGTGTAACGCTGCCCCGGTACCAGTTTCACCGGTTTCGCAGCGCCATCGATATGCGTGAGATTCAACACGCCATAACTCACGCGCGTGGAAGCGCCATCCGGCGCCACGTCGCACAGCCGTACGCAGATAAACGCCGTGGGTTTGTCCACCGACAGGGTCAGTGTCGCGACAGACGTGCCCAGTATTTCAGTGGTCTTGCTCAGCACCGCGCTGTCGAAACAGATGGACTTGCCGTCATCCGCGCGCTGGTCGCCGGGCAACTCGGGGCTCGCGCCATGCTGGAACCACGGCATCAGTTCGCCACACTCCAGCCCCAATGTTTGCGGCGACTGGGCCACCACTTTCACGGTCTTGCCGGCGCGCTCCGCCAGCCGCCCGCCGTCATTGAGCGCATAACGCCGTGGCTTGATGCGCGGTGATGGCCACACCGGTTCCGCCACCCAGCGGCCGGGCGATTCGGCATAGTAGTTTTTTGCGGGCACGGCCTGTGGCATCCACGCCGTCAACATCGGCTCGTCCGAGATGCCGGTTTTTTTGCCCCGCATCCATTGGTCAAACCAGCGCAGCGTCTCCTGCAGGAAACCCACCGCGGGCCCCGGCGCCGCCAGGTGTGGAAAGCGATGTCCCCATGCGCCGATCAACGCCTTGCGCGGCACGCTAAGCCGGGTGATGGCCTCGCTCACCGCGCCCACGTAGGATGAATCCGCCCAGCCGCTCACGGCATAAAACGGGCACTGGATGCGTTCGAAATCAATCGCGCGGCTTTTCCAGTAATCGCTGTAGTTCTGGTGCTGCAGCGCTGAAATAATCTGCGGCACGTTGTGTTCCAGACGCGTCAACCACAGCTCGCGCCACTTGTCCCCCACCATTTGCGGGTCGGGCGGGCGCGATTTGTAGCCGAACATCTGCGTGGACCAGCGGATCGAGCGCAGCAACACGCTGCCGCCGCGGAACACCTGACTGTAGGTGTAGCGGTCCGGCGCAAACGAACAGGGCACGATGGCCTTGAGCTCCTTCGGCTGACGATAGGCCGTTTGTATGGCCTGAAAGCCACCCCAGGAAATGCCGAACATGCCCACCTGGCCATCACTCCATGGCTGCGCCGCGATCCACTTCAGCACCGCCAGTGTGTCATCCTGCTCCTGCTGCATCGCGAACACGCCCTGATAACCGTCGGAGTCCCCCGACCCGCGTATATCCACACGCATACAGGCATAGCCATGCCCGGCGAAATAGCGGTGATGCATGGCATCGCGCGGTGCATAGATATCGCGTTTGCGATACGGCAGCACTTCGATGATGGCCGGCACCCGCGTCGCCGGCGCAATATCCGGCAGCCACAACTTCGCCGCCAGCCGCACGCCGTCGGGCATGGGTATCCAGCAATCCTCGGTCTCGGTCCATCGGTGGGGAAAATCGGTGCGGGTTTTCATGGGGTGGTCCTTGGTCTAGCCAGCGGTCTCTCTGCAAACTGGCGGGACAAGTCCGCTTTGATCAGATTGCTGTCATGAAAGATTTTACACTCTGGCTGGCGGACTGCTGCCCGCCGCCACGCCACGCTTTATACTGCGGGCACTGAAACGTCGGCGTACGTTAATCGCGCCAGGAGAGCCTCTATGAAAATAAGTGTTTTGTATGGCAGTGCCGCAGTGGTCTCGGTCATTGCGACGATGGGAAGCGTGTTGGCGCAGGGCAATCAACCCGCCAGCTTTCCCACCAAGCCTATACGCTGGATCGTGCCGTTTCCCCCGGGCGGTGCGGTTGACGTGCTGGCGCGGTTGACCGGTACCAGGCTCGCGGAAGCGTTGGGGCAGCAGGTCATCCTTGATAATCGTACCGGCGCATCCGGCATCATCGGCACCGTGGCCGTTGCACGCGCCGCGCCAGACGGCTACACGTTGCTGTCCAACACGCTGCCTTTCGTCGCCAACCCGGCGCTGCACAGCAAGCCGCCGTACGATGTGTTGAAAGAGTTCGAGCCGGTGATGCTGATGGCCAATCAGGGCTCGATGATCACATTGCATCCGTCCGTGCCCGTAAAAAACGTGCGTGAGCTGATCGCACTCGCC
>SYEN01000297.1 GCA_005800795.1 Burkholderiales bacterium
ATATGCCATATGCATAGAATGGGCAAAATCGATTCCCATGAGCGCGTCAGTTCTTCGAAACCCCCATCAAGTCCGACAGGCTGCTAGGGTCGGGAAAGGTGGAGTTTTTAAGGAAGGTTGGCTGCATTGGTGAATAGTGTGTTTCTATAAATATCAATTAAAACAATTACTTAAGATACTTTTTGCTTTATGGCTGAAAGTTTCGCCAAAAACTGCTTGACATACATAACCAAATACGTCAGTATATCGACATGAACAAAGACTACATGCGAGCCATTCCCAGCGAGTGGCGCAACATTTCCAAGATGTTCACCGCTTTAGGCGACGAGCATCGCCAGCGCATCCTGTTGACGTTTGAACCGGGCGAGCGGCTGAACGTGGGGCAGATTGTTGACGTATCTACGCTGTCACGTTCCACTGTGTCGCATCATTTGAAGATTTTGCGTGAGGCGGGCGTACTGGAAAGCGTGAAAGAGGGAAAGGAAGTGTATTTTTGGATTGCGAAGGGTTTTTTGATCGAAGCCATGGAAATCGTGCTCGGGCATATTCGTAGCAACGTTTGAAATTGCTCGGACCGGAAACCTCAAAAAAATTTTCCCACATATAACTAGATACTTAGTTATATGGTTTTGTGAAATAGTGCCAAAACGTTGTTCAACTGAAGTCACTTGAAAAGGAGCAGTACCATGAAACTGAAAGCCAAACTCATCGCCATCACCTTAACCGCCGTATTGACCGCATCCACATTCACCGCGCATGCCAACGGCAGCACGGCCAGTGTTCGTGCCTCTGAGAATTTGTCCTCAGCCTCCGGCTTGGTGGTTGCAGGCAGTGCCAGCCTCTTCGTCGCAAGCGGCGAATTGATTGTGGTGGGCATTGAGCAAAGTGCGAAGGGCGTTTCCGTAGTGGTGAAAGGCGTGGGGCAGGCCAGCGGTGAAGCGGTTACCTTGCTGGTGGATGGCGTTGCAGCCAGCACGCTCGTGGTCGGTAACCTATTGCAGGCATCCGTCACAGCGGCAGGCACGGTGTTGATCGCGGCGGGCAAGGCGGTGGCGTTCATTCCCAATGAAATTGGCCGGTCGCTGATTCATCAATCGAGCTACAGCCGTTAAGGAGCGCCGCCATGCGTACACCCCGTCCATTCAAAATGCTGATGGCCGCGCTGTTAGTCACCGCTGCGACCGCCATACTGCATAACCCTGCCCACGCCGGACGCAGTTGCGTGGAATTCAAGCCCGATGCCGTGACTGTGCAATAAGCGCTGACGCTGGCGCTGCACACGCGCGAGGCGCTCGAGGCCAGCGGCGCGCAAATCGCGCTGGTCGGGCGCGTGGGGCGCGATATGTCCAAACAGGGCCTGCGCTATTCCCATATGGCTTTCGCGCTGCGCGATCATCCGAAGGGACGCTGGCATTTGTCGCACATGCTGAACCAGTGCGCGACCGCAGAATCGTCGCTTTACGACGAAGGTCTGGGCAATTTCTTCCTCGATGACGTGTTCGAGTTTGAATCCATCGTCGTGGTGCCCACGCCGGCGCTGCAAGCACGTCTCCTGGCGGTGGCGGCCGGTACCTTGCCGCTGCAATTGCATGAAAAAAGCTACAGCCTGATTGCACATCCGTATTCGGCGCGTCACCAGAATTCCAATCAATGGGTGCTCGAGCAAATCGCCGCTGCCCTGGCCCCGCAAGGTGCGGTCAACAACCGCGCACAGGCGCAGCAGGTGTTGCGCGAGCGTGGCTACGTGCCGAGCGAAATACGCATTGCGCCGTTTGAACGCATCGGCGCGCGCCTTTTTGCCGCTAACGTGTATTTCAACGACCACTCGAATGAAGAAATGCAGGCGGGCCGCTATCAGGCAGTGACCGTGGAATCAGTCATCCGTTTTCTTGAACAATCGCGCGAGCAATCGCAACCAGGTACGCGGATACAACTGGTGAAATTGCCATGAATCAAGCGCTTTTGGTGTATCGTTTTGCAACCGCTTTTCAGGGAGCGATAAAAATCATGCTGAAACGAAGCTGTGCTGCCGTATTCGCCGCAGCTGCGGCAGGTCTGTTCCTTTGCGCCACCACTGCGCGCGGAGAGACAACCACGCAGAACAAGCCTGCGCCCGCGTCTCCTCTGGGTTTGTATCCGGGCAGTGATTTTCGCCCGGCCAAAGTTGCTGATGCTGCGTGTGAAAGCTGTATTACGCCCAAGCAGGCACTCTGGTATTTTTCCAAAGATTGAGTGGCCGTGCCCGCCAATGGCATACCGGCGGCAGGCTTCACGCCGGGTCTCGCCCCGCAGGTGGATGTGCGGCAATAGTACGCCACGGCCAAGCCCGAAGACTTGCTGGCGCGACCGCCGCTGCTGTGGCTCGGCGCCACGCAGAGCGTGCGCGATGTGATGCTCACTGACGACAACGCGTTACGGCTACAGGATGGACGCCGCGTGCCGTTTCAGTTGGTCGATAAAATCACCACCAATCTGTCGTACTACGATGCGACGAGCAAAGTGTATTTCCAACAGCGACCCTTGCGCATGCGCGGCGAACAGCGTGGCGAAGCATTTGTTGCGCGCACGATCTGGCCCCAGGATTGGGCGATACAGGAAACGGGCATGACCGTGCAGCCGTTGTTGCCGGGTGAATCGCTGCTGGGGCTGGTGCGCAAGTATGCCAACGCGCGCGACGAGCGCTTTGAAGCGCGGTTGCTGTGGGAGAAATCCTCGACCAATAAACGTGACTGGAGCGGCCACGCCGCCATTGGCATGATTCTGAACGGCGCACAGGGTGACGACGACGAAGCCCACGGTGGACACTTCGCCATCGCCACCGGCCGTCTCGGCAAGGGCAGTGAGATGGCGGACTGGATCGTCAACAATTTCTACAACCTCGGTTCGCACAGCGAAAAGGGCATCACCGCATCAATGCTGCCGATGGACAACTACATGGTGGATGTGAACAGCGGCCAGGCGTGGTACCGGCCTTCGTACATGCTGGTGGCAGTGCTGAAAAAAGACCGGGCGGCGCACGCGTATCAGGGCGCGATCTCGCGCGTGTATCACCACCTTTACCGTCAGGATTTCAAATACCGGCACGCCAGCAACAACTGCGCGGGCATCAGCATCGACACCCTGCGCTCGCTGGGTTGGGATATTCCCTTGCAAGGACCGACCAGCCGAACCAAGGCGATCATCGGCTATCCCTATAAAGCGATGACTGAGATGAGCTTCGCCAGCGGCAAGGAAGCCTACGACTACATGAGTGAGGAACAAAGCCGGCTGTATCCGGCGGCAGCCTATGACGCGGCAGGCCGTGATCTGATGCGTATCGCGGCGGGTGGCACGGGCAAGGCTGGCGCTGATGCCAGGGCACTGGAAACCTTGTTGCGCGAAGACCTCGAGGCGCTGGTATTTGTGCGCCTGCCGCAGATTCCGTCGAGCCGCCCGTTTGGATCGTATCCGGTGGCTACCATCGACGAATACATGAAGCGTACGCCGGAAGACAAGGCGATGTGGAAAATCGTGCCGGTGGAGCCGCGCCCATTTCCGCCGGCCTTGCTGGCCGCAGACACCAAGCCGGAATTTGAAACGCCGGCCTGGGCGCCCGCGGCGGTCGCGCTGCTGTTGGTTTTGGGCATGGTGTGGCGTTCGCGAGCGAAGCGTCAACGACGCGAAGCCGAATCGCGACATAGATAAATTATCTAATAAAAACAAATACTTAAAATAACTCATGCATTAACGGCTAGAGGCTGACATGTCCCAACCCAACCAGTTTGATTTGCTCAAACAGCGCCGCTTCGGGCCGTTCTTCGGCGTGCAGTTTCTCGGTGCGTTCAACGACAACGTTTACAAGAATGCGCTGGTCATCATGCTCACGTTTCAGGCGGCCAGCCTGACGACGCTGAGTTCGGGGCTGCTGGTGAATCTTTGCGCGGGGCTGTTTATTCTGCCGTTCTTTTTGTTCTCGGCGACGGCGGGGCAGTTGGCGGACAAATACGAAAAGGCGATGCTCACACGGCTGGTGAAAATTTTTGAAATCGCCATCATGATCGTCGGCGCGCTGGGATTTTATTTTCTCAATCTCACGCTGCTGTTTGCCGCGCTGTTCATGATGGGCATGCACTCAACCATGTTCGGCCCGGTGAAATATGCCTACTTGCCACAGCATCTGAAGAAGGAAGAACTGGTGGGGGGTAACGGCCTCATCGACGCGGGCACTTTTATCGCGATTTTGCTCGGCACCATTCTCGGCGGCACGCTGGTGGTCATGAAGCCCAACGGCACGCTATGGGTGTCGGCTGCGGCGATTATTGTGGCGGTGGCTGGGTACTGGTTCAGCCGTGGCGTGCCGGTGTCGCCCGCGCCGTCGCCGGAACTGAAAATCAACTGGAACCCTGTCTCCGAAACCTGGGCGAACCTCAAGTTTTTGCGCACCAATCGCACAGTGTTTTTGTCTATCCTGGGGATTTCGTGGTTCTGGTTTTACGGCGCGATGTTCCTGAGCCAATTCCCCAATTACACCAAGGATGTGCTGGGCGGCGGCGAGCAAGTGGTGACGTTACTGCTGGCGGTGTTCAGCGTGGGCATCGGTGCGGGTTC
>SYEN01000298.1 GCA_005800795.1 Burkholderiales bacterium
TAGCCCGCGCCGATCAGCGAATCTGCAACAAAATCCAGATCAGCCGCGCTGTTCATATCCGGCAACACCACGGCGTGGTTTTTCGCACCGCCCAATGCCTGCACACGCTTGCCGGATTTCGCGCATGATTCGTAAATGTATTTCGCGATCGGCGTGGAACCGACAAAGGAAATGGCCTTGATTTCCGGGTGATTCAGAATCGCGTCCACAGCCTGCTTGTCGCCATGCACCACGTTGAACACGCCATCAGGCAGCCCCGCTTCCTTAAACAACTCCGCCAAGCGCATCGCGGTCGAAGGCACTTTTTCTGAGGGTTTCAACACAAACGTATTGCCGCAGGCTATCGCCACCGGATACATCCACAGTGGCACCATCGCCGGGAAATTAAACGGCGTAATGCCTGCGCACACGCCGATGGGTTGACGCAACGAATGGCAATCGACACCGGTGCCGACTTCTTCGCTGTGCTCGCCTTTGATGAGATGCGGAATGCCCATCGCGAACTCGACCACCTCCAGTCCACGCTGCACCGAACCGCCGGCATCGGTCAGCGTCTTGCCGTGCTCGGCGGTAATCAACGCCGCGAGTTCGTCACGATGCG
The DNA here is from genome assembly GCA_005800795.1 of Burkholderiales bacterium. Taxonomy (GTDB): domain Bacteria; phylum Pseudomonadota; class Gammaproteobacteria; order Burkholderiales; family SG8-41; genus UBA5216. The sequence continues at coordinate 602 of SYEN01000298.1, forward strand.
CGTCGATCAGCTCCCGATACTTCATCAGAATGCGCGCGCGCCGCAGTGGCGGCGTATCGCGCCATGCCGGAAACGCTGCTTGCGCGGCCTTCACCGCCCCATCGACATCGGCCTCGTTGCAAAGCGGCACCTTCGCGGTAATCACCCCCGTGGCCGGATTCGTAATGTCGCCCATGCGCGTGCTGCTGGCCGTGGCGGGCTTATTATTCACCCACAGCGGAATGTTCTTAACTATCTGATTTTCAACAGGTTTATTCATGACTGGTTCCGTCTTGCCCTATAAAGTTCTCTAAATGTTTTTCCCTGCGGCGCCGGCATGTCACGCCCGCCAGTCCAGCCGCCACCGGATGCCTGAAAGGGTAAATTGTGAATGAGTTTATCGCTACTGCCCATCACCGCCAGTACGCGTGCGGCCACCCTGGTCAGCATCGCATAAATCGCCGGACGTTGCGCGGCCCAGCGCCAGGCCGCCAGCCCCCACAGTTCCATCTGCGGCTTCAGCCCCAGCTCGAACTGCCGCTCGCGCAATTTGCGCATCAAATCCGGCAGCGGAATTTTAACCGGGCACGCAACGCCACACTGATTGCACAGCGTCGAAGCATTGGGCAAATCACGCGCGTTTTCCAGCCCCACATAAGTCGGCGTGAGTATCGAACCCATCGGCCCCGGATACACCCAGCCATAGGCATGCCCGCCAACGCTTTGATACACCGGGCAGTGGTTCATGCACGCACCACAGCGTATGCAGCGCAGCATGTCCTGCATATCGCCGCCCAGCAGCTTAGTGCGCCCGCCGTCGAGCAGGATGATATGAAAGTGTTGCGGGCCGTTGCTATCGCCCTGCCGTTGCGGACCGGTGGTCACCGACACATAGTTGCTAATGGTCTGCCCCGTGGCATGGCGCGGCAACAGCCGTATCAACGTGGACAAATCCTCCAGCGTGGGCACGACTTTTTCGATGCCGGTGATCGCCACATGCACGCGCGGCAATGTCGTCACCATGCGCCCGTTGCCTTCGTTGGTGACAATCAGCGTCGAGCCGGTTTCGGCCACCACAAAGTTCGCCCCTGAAATGCCCATGTCCGCCGTGACAAAATGCCCCCGCAACATGTCGCGCGCTTCCTTGCACAACTCGGGGATGCCGGTCTTGCGCGGTAGATTGTGCTTTTCAGCAAACAGATCAGAGACTTCGTCCTTGATCTTGTGCACCACGGGCGCCACGATATGCGACGGTGGTTCCTTGGCCAATTGCAGAATGTATTCACCCAGATCGGTCTCCACCACCTGCACGCCGGCGGCCTCCAGCGCGTCGTTCAACGCGCATTCCTCGCTCACCATCGACTTCGATTTCACCGCCTTTTTGACGGCATAGCGCGCGGCCAGTTCGCACACGATGCGGTTCACCTCATCGGTGGTTTCCGCCCAATGCACCGTGGCGCCTGCCGCCGTGGCGTTGCGCTCGAATTCTTCCAGATACGCATCCAGATTTTCCAGCGTGCGGGCACGAATCTCCGCCGCTGCATCGCGTATCGCCGGAAAGTTTTCCAGCTCCGCCACGCGGTCGGCACGGCCCTTGACGAAATTACCCTGCAGCTTTTTTAGCGCGCCCTGCAGATTGACATCGACGAGCTTCTCGCGCGAGCGGGTTTTGAATTGGTGGGAGGTGAGTTGCATGCGGGCAGGCTAAGGGATCACGATCAGCCGACAACCGGCCAAATCCGCGCCGCCAGATTGGGCGAACCCGGCGCGTGCACCAGTTTACGCACTACGTCGTCCGTCCACTGCTCCATTTTCGGATTGGCTTTTTCGTGCTCGACGAAGCTGCCGTCGCGCGCGCGGGTGGACGTGAATTCATACAGAATCATGTGCTTGGCCCAGCCCGACACCGAGGCGTATTTGCGCACGCGCACGCAGCCGGGCAGTTTTTGCATGCACGGCAGGCGCCACTGCGCGTACCACGCGGCGAGCTCGTCTTCATCCTGTCCCACGCCCGCATTGAAACTGCCCAGCTGGATGCCGGGCGCAAGACCTGGCCCTATCGCTGCCTTGACAGACTCCAACTCCGGGCCATGGATGCGCGCTTCTTCGGTGGCGATGTTGTAGCGCTCGCCGATGCGCATGGCGAGCATCTTTTTGTCGGTGTCGGACAGCCGTGCACGCATTTGCGCGGGTGTGGGGTTGACGAACACGTGGGCATCTTTGGCGCCAAACAACAAAATATACCGATCGCCGGCAGGTATCGACGGATCGTTCACATGACCCAGCCGGTTCGGCGCTCCAGTCATCTTGACGTTGCTCTCGGAAGCAAAATGCGCGCCCCAAAGATAACCCGGCTGCTGCAGCATGCGGGGAATGTAATACCCATGCAACCACGCGAGATAGTCGTCGCGCCCCTCAACCGGCAGGTTGTACCAGGTCATCCACACGCCGCGATCGGTGCCTTCCACGTTGGCCTCCATGCATTGATTTTGCACGCGATTATACGGCTACACCGGCACACGGTGATGAGCAACGCATGCGCGAGACCGCCCGCATCCCCCAAGTTTTCTGCAGACTGCACCAAAAAACAAACCCCGCCGAAGCGGGGTTTTTTCTACCTGGCTGAATCGAATCTTGGATCAGGCAGCCGCTTGCTGCTGTTTGCGGCGGCGCGCAGCAAAGCCCAGCAGTCCCAAGCCAGCGATCATCATGGCATAGGTTTCGGGTTCGGGCACTGCGGAGACGTTGCTCCAAGATGCGCTGTGACCGAAATCCGCAGTTAATAACGACGACGGGGCAAGATTCCAAAAACCATCGCCGTCACCATTGGCAAAACCAATGGTATAGAACGTCCAGGACGAGTACTCAGTACCTTCATACTGCGTAAGCACGGTATCAAAGGTTATAGACGAGTATGCCAATCCAGGCAGGCTGCCAACATCAAGGGATAAAAAGCTAATCGATGTTGATGCCAAAGATGGGAACAGCATCGAGGAATATGTGAAGGACGACGAGGCGAGGTCGTTGCCGATCACCAGCGTCGCACTTGCTAGCGAATCCCCTACATACTGCTCGGTCTGGTGGTCAAGGCCTAGACAATCAGTACAAATCCCCGTGAAATTGTAGGTGCCTGCTGGGGGAAGGGGAGCGATACCAGCATTGGCTGCCATCGGCGCCATAAGAGCTGCTACCGTCAACGACAAGCCGGCTAGAAGGTTTTTGAAGAATTTCATGGAGCCTCCATCTACAGTTAAGTTGTGGTGCGCAAATCAGGCATTTGACCTAGGTTACAGCCACTTTCAATCGGAAGTAAATAGTCCGTTTGGACTAATTTATGGATTTACTGAGAAAAATTACACAAAAAAACAAAAAAATAAGGTAATTAGGGCGAAACGTAACCAAAGTAGAGTTTCAAGAAAAGCTTAAAAACGTTGTCGTTGCGGTGATTGTATCGGTATTCGAGTTCCTTCAGATACATCGGGAAATAATACTTCGACACGCCGCGATAGTTGTAAAGAATGTGCTTGGCGTAGCTCCAGAAGCCCTCAATGCCGTTGATGTGATTTTTGGTTTTCCGATCCACGAACTGCTTGCTGTGATTGA
>SYEN01000299.1 GCA_005800795.1 Burkholderiales bacterium
CTAGCGCAGCGGATCCTTGGGCTTGTGCGGGTTTCTGGGGCCGAGCCCCAGGCGCGGCATGTCGATGGCCGGGCAGCGATCCATGACCACTTTCAGTCCGGCGTCCTCGGCACGTTTGGCGCCCGCCTCATGGATCACACCCAGTTGCAGCCAAACCGATTTGGCGCCGATGGCGATGGCCTCGTCGCACACTTCGCCCGCAGCCTCGGCGGTGCGGAACACATCGACCATATCGACCGGCACGGGGATGTCCTTCAACGAGGCGTAAACCTTTTGCCCGAGGATTTCCTGTTCGTTTGGATTGACCGGGATCACGGTGTAACCCTGATCCAGCATGTAGTGCATGACTGAGTGGCTTGGCCGCCGCGGATTGGTGCTCGCCCCGACCAGAGCGATGGTCTTGGTGCTGGTCAGCAGTTCACGCAGACCCTCTTCGGAATTAATCGGCATAGTGTTCTCGCGGGTTGGTTGGCTGTTGCGCTAGATTCACTGTATCGCAGGCACACCGGCACGCGCAACCGTGGCGCGCGGTTTGATACTTGTGCGCAGCGGCAGATATTATGTAAGTGATTGTATTTATTGAATAATTTATGCAAAGTTTGCAGCAAGAGAATTGTCATGATCACCAGCGTCAGGTGAATCGCGGCGCGGCGGGTCTGTGCTATTGTTTGATCCGTCTTCTGGCGCGAGTGCGGCGCGGCGAGCCGCTGGACGAGTGTTTGGATCGATTTAACGTGGCCAAACGTCAGTCGATCGGTACGGATTTATTTTCAGCAGTTTATTCCACGACAAGGAGTGCATCATGGCTGGTTATCCCAAAATTATTCACACTGAAGAAGGCATGCGCGACGGTCTGCAAATCGAGGACAGAGATATCCCCATTGAGGCCAAGATTCGACTGCTCAATGCCTTGTCCGAAACCGGCCTGAAAGACATCAATGTCGGCTCGTTTGTCAGCCCGAAATACACGCCGCAGATGGCGAAGATCGAAGAGTTGCTGCAAGGCTTTACCCCCAAGCCCGGCGTGAAATACACCTACACCGCACTGAACGACCGCGGCCACGAGCGCGCGAAAGAATTCATGCCGCCGCTAAGCCGCAAGGTCAGCGAGTCTGCCACGCGCGTGGACATGTGCGACGTGTTCGCCCAGCGCAATACCAATCGCACGCAGGCGCAGCAGATGGCCACGTGGCCGAAAGTGATAGCGAGCGCGGTGGCCAAGGGCGTGACCGAAGCCACGCTCGGCATCAGCAACATGTGGGGCTCCAACTGGATCGGCGAAGTCACGCTGGAGCAGCAGATGCAGATGCTCTCAAAAATGCACAACCTGTGGGACGACGCCGGCATCAAAGTCACCAAGGTCAGCCTTGCCGACGCCACCAGCTGGTGCATGCCGCATCAGGTGGAGCGCACCGTGGCAGCGATCAAGGAACGCTGGCCCAACATCAAGGATTTCAATCTGCACCTGCACAACGGCCGCGGCGTGGGCCTCGCATCCATTTATGCGGCGATGCGCCACTTCGACGGCAACGACACTATGCGTCTGCAAACCACCATCGGTGGCATGGCGGGCTGCCCGTACTGCGGCAACGGCCGCGCGGCGATGATGATCGCCACTGAAGACGTGATGCACATGTTCGAGGAAATGGGCATCGACACCGGCGTTGATCTCTACAAACTGATTGAGGCCGTGTGGCTGGCCGAGGAAGTGGTGGGCCATTCGCTGTATGGCTTCGTTTCCAAGGCCGGCCCGCTGCCGCGTTTCAACAAACTTTACCCAATGGACATGCCCCACATCGAGACGCTGGAGCAGGCCAAACACTTCATCAAAGGGCCGAAAGCGTACAACGGCGCGCACTCGCCGTGGCCCGAGCCCATCACCAGCTGGATGCGTCCTGAAGCGCCGGGCTATGCCGAGAAGCAGGCGAAACTGGCCGCCGCGCCGCAGCTTAAGGCAGTAGGGTGAGGATGTAGCGGGTCTCCGGAATTTTGCCGTAAGAAAAACAAACGGCGCATCTTCGGATGCGCCGTTTTTTTGTGGCCCAGCAGACTTTCTTGTGGAGAAATATCAACCTTGTCATTCCCACTTGGCTCAGGAATAACGGGGTTGGGGTCACACCGTCAATGCATCCATCAACTCGCTGGCCTTCGCCAGCTTCTCCAGATTCTCCAGCGCCGCAATTGATTTCTCCAGCCGGTCGCCCTTCAAAACACGAGAGGCGCAGCCGCGATATTTGCCCAGCAGTTCATCGCGCGTCATGGGGTTGCCTGGGCTACCCCGCACTTTGTCCACCTGTTTGGTGACCTTGCGGCCATCTTTAAGCGTCATGGTCACCGGCGAGCGGCGGCGTGCCGTGGCGTCGTCGCCCCATTCCGGGTGGTTGTTGATCTGCACCTTGGCCAGCGAGGCGCGCATTTTTGGCGCGTTGCAGTAGGCATCTGAGAACGAATCCAGATCGACGCGGCCATCAAGCAACATCGCCGCCAGCACGTAATCGAGTGAAAACTTGCCGCGGAAGCCCTGTGTCGGCAGGTGAAAGCGTACGGTGTTGAGCAGATCGGGATGCACGTCGACTTCGAGTTTGGCCACGTCATCAAACGTGAGGTTGTTTTCGCGCAGCAGGCCCTGCGCCGCGTCGAGCGCGCGCAGATTACCGCCACAGCACGGATACGCCTTGACGGTGAGGCCGGGGTCGACAATCGACCAATGCGTGCCGAGTTTTTCGCTGACCCTGCTCAAGTCGTAGTTGCCCTTGTCGTGAAACGCCGAGAAGAAGCCATAGTCTCCGTCTAGGCCGTCCGGGTCTGCGAAATAATTCTTCTGCGCCAATAGCGTCGAACTCACGCCTGCACGCGCGGCGTTGCCAGCGTGGATGCCCTTGCCCCAGGTGCCGAAGTGTTGCGTTAGGCCGCCCGCGTTGGCGGCGGCAAGCCCAATCGCCACGGCCATCTGCGACGGGTTCAACTTGACGATGCTGCCGGCTGCTGCTGCCGCTGCAGAGCAACCGTACAGCGATGTCGGATGAAAGCCGCGTGCGCGCAGCACATGCTCGTGCTGGCGGCCCGAACGCGACATGCGCTCGAACACTTCGAGGCCCACGCATACCGCGTTGACCAGATCAGCGCCGCTGGCGTTGGATTGTTCGGCAAACGCCAGCGCGGCGGGCAGGATGCATGCGGTGGGGTGCGAAAAACCGGTGTCGTCGTAATCGAGCAAATGCGACAGCGCGCCATTGGCCCATGCCGCCGACACCGCGTTGGAGCGCAGATTGCTGCCGAGTACGCGCGCGAGCGGCGCACCACCTTCTTCGCGTGTGATGTCGAGGATGACGCGGCCTGCCGGTTCGGCGGTCGCTGCGAGGCCGACACCCGAGCAGTCCAGGATGTGCCGCTTGGTTGCGGCGATGGCCTCGGAACTTAAGTCGGTGATGCGCGTCTTGCTGGCGAATTCGGACAGTATTGTGGTGGCGCCCATGCTGATGTCTCCTTTGGAATTAATTGATTGGCGTTGTGGGTCGTGATGATCTTGCCGGGTTTGCTGATATTTGATCGTATCAGTTTGGTGGATATTCTGTAACTATTTGTTTTTATTGATGTTTTTATTTAAATCTTCATGGGGAAATATGGCTTCGTGTGAGCGGCTGAAGTAGCGCACACGCCAACCGAGTATCAACACCTCGGCAAGGAAGGCAAAGCCGATAGCCGCGACACCGACGGCAGCGCCGTTGAGATTAGGCGCGATGAGTGTGGAGCTGCCGACCGCGATGACCACCAGCAGCCGTATCGCGGCGCTGAAGGCGATGATCTGCGTCTTGCGCATGGCGGAGAGCAGGCCGCGAAAGAGCGACGAATAGCCCCATACGACCACCACGAATATGACCATCTGGACACCCGGCGTGGCATAGGTGCTCAGCTTGGCCGGCAGGCCCATGACACCGTTCAGTATTACGTCCCGCATGGGCGTGTAGAACAACAGTGCCACCAGCACGGCGTAGACCAGCGTCAGGCGATGGGAGAACGTCAGCATGACACGCATGTCGGCGCGGTTGTGCACCAGCGCCTGTGCCGTTTGCGCCATGTTACGCAGCGGTGATGCCACCAGCGATTTCAGGGCGTTGACCACACCGAAAGCGGCCAGCGCAAGATCGGGATTGGCAAGGCGGCCGAGAAAAAAGTTGATCACGAAAGTGACGCCGTTTTCGGTGATCTGCGTGATCATCAGCGGCCATGAAAAACGCCACAGTTGGCGGTGGGTGGGCTGCTCGCCGCCGGTGGCCGGAAGCGCTGCGTAGAACTGGCGGCTGACCCAATACATGTAGACGCTTTCCACGGTCATGCAGCCGACCAGCGACGCAGCGCCGGCCACGGCACCCTCCATCCAGAAGGGCAGTACCAACAGCATCAGTGCCTGTGAGCCCAACCGCACAATAGTCGAATGGGAAATCAGCATGGTGCGGCGGTGCATCATGCACAGCGCGGTGGTGAGATTGCGCACCTGATTCGGCAGCACCCACAGGCCCATCACCGCCGAGGCGAGTTTGGCGAGACGCGTGACCTCGGGGCTGGCGCCCATCATGGTGCCAAACAACCAGTCACCCGCCGAGGTCAGTGCCACGGCTTCAATGAGGAAAAACGGCGCCAGACAAATAAGGGCGTAAAAGCGTGCGATGCGCCAGAACGAGCGCTTGTCGGTGATGTAGGACATTGCCGCCTGCGTGGAGACGCTCATGATGCCGCTGAACGTGGTATTAAAGGCGAAGGCAATACTGAACGCAGCCAGCGTGGTGGTGGGGTCACCGAGTCGCGCGAGAAACGCATGTACCAGCGAGTGCGACAGTTGATGCAACTCGGTGGTCAGGATCAGCGGTACAAAGAACAGCATCGCCATGCGTATGGTTAGCGGCGTCTGGACTCGGGTACCGGGTAGGGATTGCACAGTAAGAGTTTCTATCGTGGACTTGTGTTGCGCCAATCAACCAAGAAGCAACGCGTCGAGCATAGCGCACCGTTGCTGATCTACAAAGTCCGTAGGTCGACGGCACGGTTTTCCCGGGGCGCTTGTGATTTGTTATGCTGTGTCCGTTCCTGCAACAGCTACATGAATGCTGTTTCGACTGAGGAGAGTCATGATGCGCACGCATGCACTACGCAAGCCGCTGGTACTGACGGTTGTGACATCCGTGGTGCTGTCACTGGCCGCCGAAGCGTTGGCCCAAAAATCCGGGGGCATCCTCAGACGCGCCAACGACGAAAATCCACCGAGCGCATCCCTGCATGAAGAAGGTTCAAACATCGTCACCACGCCGTTCGTGCCGGTGTTTAATAATCTGGTGACTTTCGATTCCACGAAATCCATCAGTAAGCCAGATCAACTGGTGCCGGATCTGGCGACGAGCTGGTCGTGGAGCGCGGACAACAAGACGTTGACATTCAAGTTGCGCAA
>SYEN01000300.1 GCA_005800795.1 Burkholderiales bacterium
ACGCCGCGTCGTTGGGATGTGCGGAGACAGGCGGGGCACGATGTATTCCTGCTATGCCCCGCTACGCGCTCTGAATCTCCAGTTCCATGCCCCTGGCCACCAGCTTGCTGCCGATCTTGGCGCAGCGCCCGTTGAGTTCGCCGAGTTCGGCGCCTTCGTTGGCGGGGTCGCAGAAATAGGTTTCGTTGATGCTGTTGTGGCGCACGAATTTGATCGCCACGCCGGTGACTTTTTTGTTGTCGATGGTGATGCGCGCCATCATGCCCAGCCAGTCGCCGTGCGCGATGCCGCCGTGGCCGGTGTGGAACGAAAAACTGCCCAAGCCGTAAAACACCGGCTTACCTTTGTACATTTCCGCAGGTAATGAATAGTGCGGGCCGTGGCCGATCACCACGTCCGCGCCAGCATCGATGGCGCCATGGGCGATGGTGGGCATGTAGTCGAGCAGGTCTTTGCGCAGGCCCCAGTGACAGGAGGCGACAAGAATATCAACCTGCTTGCGCAACGCCGCCAGATCGTTCTGAAACTGTTTCAGGTGCTGCGCGTCGGGCCAGGTGATCACGACCGGCGGAATGCCGGGGCGATTGGCGGGCGGCACGTCGGGACGGGTCTTGTGCATCGGCAACTGGTAAGCGGTGTGGCCGCGCAGCACGGCGACACCGGCAGTGTGCGCGGTGGCTTCGTGATTGGTCGGCCAATAGACCGAGGTGCGCTGCAAAAAGCCGTAGCGCACGCCGTTTTTCTCAATAATCACCGGCGCATACGCTGCGGTTTTGTTGGCGCCGGCGCCCGTGTGTTTGACGCCGATTTCGTCGAGCCGTGCGACGGAGGCGTTGATCGCTGCTTCGCCATAGTTGACGTTGTTGGCAATGCCCACCGCGTCGATGCCCGCATATTTGAGCGATTCACCGGCCGGACCGGGGGCGGCCATGAAGCCTTCGTTGTCCCATACCTGACCGGTGGGCGGCGCATAAAGGCAGCATTCCATGTTGGAAAAACGCACGTCGGCAGCCTTGAAATCGTCGATGGTTTTACGAAACGGCACGGTGGGATCGGTGACGTTCATCAGATTGACGTCGCCGGTGAGTATGAGCTGGGCCATGGTGGTTACCTTGTTGAATGAAATGAATGGAAGTAGACGTGAGTGGAGCGCATCGGTACACGGTTCGATACTGATTTTAGCCAGTACAGTGTATCCGGCACAACCGGTACTGGCGTCAGTGCGCGGCGGTTATGGCGCGGCTCGACGGCGGGCCGGGAATGCGGCAGACTTGCACGATATTGTTAGCGGGGCTGCACAGTCATGAAGTATCTGTTGTTGATCGTGGGTGTGCTACTGGTCTACTGGATCGTGCGTGCCAATTTGCGCCGCCGCCGCGATCGGATCGAAGCCGCAAAACAGGACAAGGTGCTAACCGATGACATGGTGCGCTGCGCGGATTGCGGTGTCCATCTGCCGCGTGCGGAAAGTCTGACGGTGCGCGGCCGGTTTTATTGCTGCGCGGAGCATCAGCGGCGTCACGATCCGGGTGCGTAGATGGCGCTAGGGGCGTACAGCGACGCGCACGTGCACGGGATGGCCGCGTTCCGTCACTCCGATTCATACTGGCGCTCGCTGCAGCTGTTCAATGCGTACCGGATGCTGGTCGCTTTGGTGCTGCTGATCAGTGTGCTGTTCACCGGGAACCTGTTGCAGCTGGGTTCGCACGACCGCACGCTATTCATTCAGGTGACCGTAATTTACCTGTTGTTCTGCATGGTGTGTGTGGCCGTGATTCGCACGCGCCGGCACTTCAACTGGCAGATTGTCGTGCAGGTGGTGGCGGACATTGTATTTATAGCCATTCTGATTTACGCCAGCCGTGGCGTGACCAGCGGTCTCGGATTGCTGTTGTTGACCACCATTGCCGGCGCGGGCCTAATCAGCCGTGGACGCTTGAGTCTGTTCTATGCCGCGCTGGCGAGCATCGCGGTTTTACTCGAGCAGGGCTATGAAGTGCTGGTGTTTCAGGAAAGCGCGGCGCAGTTCATCCAGGCGGGGTTCTTGAGTATTGCTTACTTCGCCACGGCGATGGTGGCACACACGTTGACGCGGCTGACGCGGCAAAGCGAGGAAATCGCCGCGCAACGCGACCTCGATGTGGCCAACCTGTCGGAGGTCAACCGTCTGGTCATTCGGGATATGCCCGATGGCGTGATTGTAGTTGATGGGCATGGCGTGATTCACCAGATCAACACGCAGGCCGTGGCGTTTTTGAGCGAAGTGCAAGGCGGAGCGCCCGCGGCTGAAAGCGTCCGGCTCGCTGATTGCGCGCCGGCGGTGGCGGCGCACCTGTCGCGCTGGCACGCCGGGGGGCGCGGTGCGCAAACCTACAGCGGCTCCATGGATGACCGCTACGGTCTGCGTTTTGCGACGGTGGGTTCGCGTGCGGAAGCGGGCACAGTGATTTTTCTCGAGGATCTCACACGCGCGCGCGCGCAGGCTCAGCAGATGAAGCTTGCCGCAATCGGACGCCTGACCTCGAACATCGCGCATGAAGTGCGCAATCCGCTGGGTTCCATCAGCCACGCGGCGCAATTGCTGCAGGAAGAACCCGACAGTTCTCCGGGCATGCGGCGCCTGCTGGGCATCATCCACGACAACACGCAGCGCCTGAATCGCATGGTGAATGACGTGCTGGGACTGAATCGCGGCCAGGCGCCGCTGCTCGAATCGTTTGAACTGGCGCCTTTCGTGCGGCAATTCACAGCGGAATTCGCGGAAACCGAGGGGGCTGATCCAGAGATTTTTGCGCTGCACGCGGACGAGACGCTGCAGGTGCTGTTCGACCGGACGCATCTGAATCAGGTGTTGTGGAACCTGTGCCGCAATGCGCTGCGGCATTGCCGCAGGGTGCCGGGCAGCGTGCAAATCATTGCACAGCGGGTACGCGGCAGCCATGCGGTAAAATTGGACGTAATTGATGACGGCCCGGGTGTGCTGCCGGCAGTGCGTGGCGGATTGTTCGAGCCGTTCGTCACCGCAGCGCAGGGTGGCACCGGGCTGGGGCTGTATCTGGCGCGCGAGTTGTGCGCGGCCAACGGCGCCACGCTGGATTACGTGGAGAGTTCCGCCGGCGCGCAGTTCACACTGACGTGCAGGATGGGTTACAGAAACGCCGTGAGCAGCGAACAAGGGATCACTTGGAGCGGGGCACAAGGGGCACGATGAGCGCAAAAAGCCATGTGCTGGTGGTGGATGACGAAGCCGACATCCGCGAACTGCTTGCCATGACGCTTTCGCGCATGGGCGTGGAGTCGCACGGCGCCGCCACGCGCGAGGAAGCGCTGGCGTTGCTCGCGGTCAACAACTACAACTTGTGTCTGACCGACATGCGCCTGCCGGATGGTGACGGGCTGTCGGTGCTGGAATACGTGATGCGCAATCATCCACAGACACCGGTGGCGGTGATCACCGCGCATGGCAGCACTGAAAATGCCGTGGCGGCGCTGAAGGCTGGCGCGTTTGATTATCTGGCCAAGCCGGTGTCGCTGGAGCAATTGCGCGCGCTGATCCGCTCTGCCTTGAGTCTGCCGCCGGCGGCGCAAGGCGTGCAGCCGCCAAAGTCTGAGGGGGGTGAGGACGGCGGAAGCGTTCGGGTGGCGCCGGGTGGGCCGGTGCTCCTCGGTGATTCGCCGCAGATGCGGCAGGCGCGGCAGATGATTGACAGGCTCGCACGCAGTCAGGCGCCGGTGCATGTCACCGGCGAGTCGGGCAGCGGCAAGGAACTCGCCGCGCGGCTAATACACGATAACGGTTCGCGTCGGGCGCTGCCGTTTGTGCCGGTGAATTGCGGTGCGATCCCCGAAAACCTGATGGAGTTGGAGTTTTTCGGTTACAAGAAAGGTGCGTTTACCGGCGCTGCCGCCGATCGCGACGGATTTTTTCAGGCGGCCAACGGAGGCACGCTGTTTCTGGATGAAGTCGGTGAAATGAGCCCTTCGATACAGGCCAAGTTTCTGCGCGTGCTGGAAGGGTCGGCGTTTGAGCGGATTGGTGGTCGGAAGCCGATTCAGGTGAATGTGCGAATCGTGGCGGC
>SYEN01000301.1 GCA_005800795.1 Burkholderiales bacterium
CGGGAGCGGCAATGATTCTGGTGGGCATTGCGCTGGTGGCAAAATCGCGGCGTGCGCCGGCGGCGTAGCCCCTTACTTTGCACCGCCCGCGCCGGTCAGCGGCACGAAGCGCACTGCCAGCACGCGCCGCGTCTGCGTCTTGCCATCGGCGGACTTGTTGATTAACAGCAGTTCCTGATGACCGCCGGGCGCGCCTACCGGGATCACCAGTTTGCCGCCGGGCTTCAACTGTTCGATCAACGCGGGTGGCACCGCCGGTGCTGCGGCAGTGACCATGATTGCATCGAAAGGAGCCGCTTCACGCCAACCCTGGTAACCGTCGCCGATGCGTGTAATCACATTGCGGTAACCGGCGGCGGCCAGTCGCTGCGTGGCCAATCGACCGAGTACTTCGATGATTTCGATGCTGTACACTGTGCCGGCCAGTTCACCGAGCACTGCCGCCTGATAGCCGGAGCTGGTGCCGATTTCCAGCACCGTTTCGCCGCCGGCGAGATCGAGCAACTCCGTCCTCAACGCGACGATGTACGGTTGTGAAATGGTTTGTCCACTGCCGATGGCCCGCGGCGTGTTGCGATAGGCGGCCGCTTCATCGCCCTCGGCCACGAAGCGGTGGCGCTCGACTTTGTTGAGGGCGTTCATTGTGCGAAAGCTGAATGCCGCACGACCGGTTTCGGCTGCGGTGTCGCGCGCCATGGCGGCGATTTCATCGGCCATTTTCGCGCGTGCAGCCAAGTAGCTGTCTTGCGCGATTGCGCCTGCCATGGCCGTAGCGAACGCGAATCCGATCAGTTTTTTCATGGCCGCGAATACGTTGATTTGCGGAGTTCAGTATGCCGTCCGGCGTTGCCATTTTCAATGGCATCCGTGTTTCATGGTTGAGTTTGGTGCGGGTTGGGCGCAGAATCATTGGCGTGTCGCCACCTGGCGACCGCCAATTCCGGGAGGAGAACACAATGAATCTGCTATCGCGTTTGCCCCATCTTTATCTATCACGCTTACCCCGTATTTCCCTGATGTTGCTGGCAGCCGCGCTGGCGCTGGCTGGGTGTGCCAGCACGCCGTCCAACAGCGGTTGGATCACGCTGCTCGACAACGGCAAGGGTCTTGAAAATTTTGACCGCATAGGCGATGCGAACTGGCGCGTTGAAGACGGGCTGGTCGTCGCCGACCGGGGCAAGGGCGGGCATCTGGTGACCAAAAACTCGTATCGTAATTTCGAGATCCGTGCCGAGTTCTGGGCCGCCACCGATACCAACAGCGGCATATTCATGCGGGCCACTGACCGCAACAAGATCGGTTCGGCAAACTCGTATGAAGTGAATATTTGGGACATCCGTCCTGACCCGAAATACGGAACGGGCGCGATCGTCGATGTTGCCGCTGTGCCGGTACCCATCAAGGAGACGGCGGGCGGGAAATGGAATGTGATGCAGATCACCGCCAATGGCCCGCAATTGACTGTGAGGCTCAACGGTGTGATGACCGTGAACGTAAAAGATGACCGCTACACTGAAGGCCCGTTCACGCTGCAATACGGTGCGGGCGTCAAAGGCGCGGTGGGTGGCCCGATCAAATGGCGCAAGGTGCAGGTGCGGCCGCTGTAAGGCGGTTTTCAGGGTTTGGGGAGGCGTGCAGCCATGAACAAACCCTGGATTCCCATCGCCCCTGTCGAGCAGGCCACTGGCGACCTGCGCCGTGCCTACGACAAAATTCTCGCCACGCGTGGGCGCATACCCGACATTCGTGCGGTGATGGCGGGGGAGCCACTGACCATTGAGGGGTTTGCGTATTTCTTTCCTGACAACAATTACGCATGTACTTCGATAGACCGGCGGCTGTCGGAAATGATTGCCACCGTAGTTGGCGTAGCGAACGAATCCGCGCTTGGAGGGCCGGCGCACGCGCGGCAACTGGCGCGGATTAGCGGTGACGAGGCGTTTGCGCAGGCCTTGCGGCTCGACTACAAAACCGCCGGGCTTTCAGCCAAGGAAGTCACGCTGCTCGATTATGTGTGGAAGCTCACCAAAACGCCCGGTGCCATGACCGAGGACGACGTTAACAGCCTGCGCGCGGCTGGCTGGAGCGATCCGCAGATCGTCGCCACGGTGCATGTAACGGCGTTTTTTGCCTACATGAATCGCGTGGCAGGTGCGTTCGGCGTAGCCTGAGCCGAACATCCAGACAACGATTGGAACGCGGGCGTGATACTTAATCGCCCTTGTCACCCATGTGCACGTAAGCCCACAACGCTTCGATTTCCTCGGGCTTCAACAGACCTTCCCACGGCGGCATGCTGTTCTTGCCCTTGGCGACGGAGCGAATGAAGCGCTCCTTGCCATCCTTGGGAAAGGTAGGCAGATCAAACGAGCCTTCCGGATTTTTCATGCGCGCGCCGTGGCACGCTGCACAATGGCGGGCATACGTGTCATTGCCCAGTTTGTATTGCTCGGGCGTAAAGGCCTGCGCCAGCGCAACACCACTGGCCACGGCCCATAGGCCAATCCCCAGATATTTTAATTTATTCATTTAAATCAATTAGTTACGTAAATTCTCTATTGCCAAAATAAAAATCCCGCCGGCAAAAGCCAGCGGGATTTTATGACAGCACACTACTATTCAATCGGAATGCTTGCAACGATTCCTGACGACCTAGTCCATCAGGGCAAACGTCCACACCGACCCGCCGGGCAGCACTTGCCCCGCTGTACCACGGCGCGACGAGGTACCGCCACCCAGGCCCGACAGCACCGACACATACTGCTTGCCCTTGTAGGTGTAAGTGATGGGCTGCGAGTTAACAGCTGACGGCGTCTTGAACTTCCACAACACCTGCCCGGTCGCTTCATCCAGCGCGGCAAACTCACCGGAGCTGTTGCCACTGAACACCAGCCCGCCCGCGGTCACCACGGCACCCGACCAGCTCGGCAGTTCAACCAGCGGTGTACGCCACACTGACTTGCCGGTCATCGGTTCCACCGACGCCCAATACGCCCACGGCTTGCCCGGTTCACGATCCTTGGTGGTGTTGGTGACACCGATAAAGCGCTCGCCCGGTTTGTACACCGGCAGGTCTTTGTTCAACTGATAGATCGCCACTTCTTCGAGCTTCGAGAAGTAGAGGCGCTCGTTTCTCGGGTTGAACGCCATCGGCATCCAGTTCTTGCCGCCGGTCCAGCGCGGTTCGAGTTCGACTTTCTCACCGGCACGCAGGCGCCGCGCGACATCAGTCTCGATCGGACGGCCGGTTTGCAGATCAACACCGGTGGCCCAGTTGGTTTTCACATACGGGTTACCCGCGAGCACCTGGCCGGTGGCGCGATCGAGCACGTACATCAGGCCGTTGCGGTCGGCGTGCATCAAGACCTTGCGCTTCTGCCCGTTGATGGTGAGCTCGCCCAGCACGTTTTCGTTGTTGCCGTCGTAGTCGTACGTTTCAGCCGGCGTCCACTGGTAGTGCCACACGATCTCGCCGGTGCGCGGACGAATCGCAATGACCGAGGCTACCCACAGGTTGTCACCGGGGCGCGCTTTCCATGTCCACGGGCCGCCGTTGCTGGTGCCCCAATAGGAGAGATCCAGCTCGGGATCGTACGAACCCGTGATCCAGGTCGATGCGCCACCGCGCTTGTAAGAATCATCCTGCGGCCAGGTGGCGTAAGCCTTTTCCGCCGGATCCGGCGTGGTATGGCGGCGCCATACTTCCTTGCCGGTGTTCGCATCCAGGCCCACGACGAAGCCGCGCACGCCGAATTCACCACCGGTCATGCCGCTCATCACGATGCCGTGCGCGACACTGGGTGCGCTGGTGATGGAATAACCTTCTTTCCACTCGGCGATCTTGGCTTTCCACACGCCCTTACCGGTCTTGGCGTCGATGGCATGCACGTGTGCGTCAAGCGACGCCGTGTAAACCTTGCCATCAAACACTGCCACGCCCTTGTTGTTGAGACCGCAGCACACGATGCGCGGCACGCCCGGATCCCACTCCAGCGGGTAGTTCCACAATTGCTTGCCGGTGCCCACGTCGACCGCGATGACCTGCTTCACATTCGCCGTGTAGAGTACGCCGTTATGCACCAGCGGCTGGCCCTGCTCGCCCGTGTCCGCGCCCGTCGATGCTGTCCACACCGGCACCAGACGCTTTACGTTACCTTTGTTGATCTGGTTTAGCTGGCTATAGCGCTGCTGGTGATAACCCATGCCGTAGGTCAGCACGTTGTCGGTGGTGCCGCCATTACCATCGCGATTCAGGTCTTGCTGTGATTGCGCTTGCGCGCCCGTGCTGAACGCGGCCAACAGCGCCGCTCCCGCCAATAACCTTTTCATACGCTCCCCCCCATGATAGTGAAATGAAACGCCGCAAGTATCCGGCGTAGGGGAAACCCTGTCAATTGTCAGCGCTGGCTGCTGCATGTTAGGCTTACAACGCCCTGTTGCTTCATCAATCTCGAGGAACCCCATGCGTTTGAAGGCCCTGATTTTCGCCTTATTGACAGGCACATCCGCGTCTGCTGCGGCGCAGCAATTTCCCTCACGTGCTATTCGCATGCTGATTCCTTTTACGGCGGGCAGCGCTGCAGACATCATTGCACGCGCGCTGGAGCCTGCCTTGCGCGAACGGCTTGGACAGCCGGTGGTAATCGACAACCGGGGCGGTGCAGGCGGCAATATAGCTGCCGAGTTGGTGGCCAAAAGCCCGGCAGACGGCTACACGCTGTTGATGGCCACCATAGGCACTCAGGCGATCAACGTCAGCTTGTATACGAAACTCAACTATCATCCACAGAAAGATTTCACGCCGATCACGCTGGTGGGCGACAGTCCGAACGCGATGGTGGTGAACCCGGTGGTGCCCGTTAGAACCATGAAGGATTTTGTTGCACTAGCCAAATCCAAACCGGGCGTGCTGAATTATGGCTCGTCCGGCTCGGGGACCACAGTGCATCTGGCGGGTGAATTGTTCAGTGTCATGACCGGTACAAAAATGGTTCACGTGCCTTTTAAGGGCGCGGCCGAGTCGCTGACCGCGCTGATTTCCGGCGAAACCGATTTGCAGTTCGCCAGTCTGTCATCGGCCATCCCGCTGATCAAGTCGGGCCGGTTGCGCGCGCTGGGCATTACATCGCCGCGCCGTTCTCCGTCGATCCCCGAACTGGCGACGCTCGCCGAGCAGGGATTGGCCGGCTATGAAGCGGTGGCGTGGTTTGGCGTCGTTGGGCCAGCCAATCTTCCTGCCAACGTGGTCGCGACACTTAACAAAGCCACGCTCGATTCGGTGGGACAGCAGGATGTGAAAACGCGGCTATTTAATTCCGGCGTAGAAGCGCGTACGCTGGGGCCGGAGGAATTTGCCAAATACACCGAGAGCGAAATCCAGAAATGGGCGAAAGTGGTGAAGGCTTCGGGCGCGCGGGCGGGCTAAAGTAGATTCTAAAAAACTTCTTAAAAACAAATACTTACAATTATTCCTTTGTCACGCTGCGCTGGGGCCAAGGGTGGGGCGCACAGCAGGTAACCAGCAGATCAAACCAACAGGGGCTAAACATGAGCAATCTGGATCAGTGCTATAACATCTTCGATCTGCGCGAAGTAGCCAAGCGCCGCTTGCCCAAAGGCATCTTCGAATACGTCGACAAAGGCACCGAGGACGGCATTTCGCTGGAAGAAAACCGCGCCGCGTTTCAGCGCCTCAAGCTGCACACGCATTTTCTCAACGATTGGTCGCAGCGCGATCTCGGGACCGAAATTTTCGGCAAACGGATCGAGTTGCCATTCGGCATCGCACCCACCGGCAGCGCCGGTTTGATGTGGTATCAGGGCGAAGTGGAGTTGGCGCGCGCAGCCGCCGCAGCGGGCATTCCCTTCACGCTGGCGATGGGCGCGCTCACCTCGTTGGAAGAGGTCACCAAAGCTGTGCCTGATGCACGCAAGTGGTTTCAGCTTTACCCGTGGGCGGATGAAGCGGGCAACTACGAAATGGTCACGCGGGCGCGTGATCTGGGTTGGGAAGCGCTGGTGGTCACCATCGACCATGCGCCGGGGCGCGGGCGTGAACACAATGAACGCAACGGCTTTTCGTTCCCCTTCAAGCCCAATATGACCGCTGCGGTGGACATGGCAGTGCATCCGGGCTGGCTGTTGCGCGTGATGGGCCGTTACCTGATGCACGAAGGCCTGCCCACCAACGCCAATTACCCCGACCGCTACCGCTTTACGGTCATCGACGGCAAGACGCGCAAAAGTCCAGCGCGGTTCCAGGCGATGACGTGGGAACACATCAAAAAATTCCGCGCTTTCTGGCCGCGCAAACTCATCGTGAAAAGCATCCTGAGTGCCGCGCAGGCGCGCGCAGCTGTCGATGCGGGCGC
>SYEN01000302.1 GCA_005800795.1 Burkholderiales bacterium
CGTCAAGCGTTTCATGCGCGAGGCCGCAGCGGGGGCGTATGTGCCCGCGCGGCTGCCGCTGCGTGCCAGCGAAATGCCGTTGCCTGCCATGCGTCTGGCGGGCAAGGCGCAACGAGCCGATGCGGATGAGGTTGCAGTCAATGCGCGTTCTCGCAGTGCGAGTCTGCGTGTGGCAGAGAGAACCGCGCATCCCTTGAAACCGGCCGCTTTGTGACTTTGTGACCCCGTGATTAACCGTTTGAATCTGGTGCTACTGCTGGTGCTGATCGTATGCGCGCTGGCCGTGGTGACTTCGCAGCACCGCTCACGCAAGGCCTACGTAGCCTTGCAGCAGGAACAGGAGCAGGAGCAGCGTCTGGAAGTGGAATGGAACCGTTTGCAATTGGAGCAGGGGCAATGGTCGATACACGCCCGCGTCGAACAAATCGCGACCCAGCAGCTGCGCATGCGAGCGCCGTCGGCGGCGCGCACACAACTGGTGCCGGCGCCCACAGCGCCGGCGTCCCCCACGTCACCCAATTCCGCAACACCAAACACAGCGCCGAACAACCCCGGCGCCCAAAGCACGGCGTCGCAGCCATGAACACCGCAGCTCTGAACGCGACCTCGCCCGCGCCCACGCCGTATTTGTCGGGTGGGCGCTCGTGGTTCGTGCTCGGCGTATTGCTCGTATGTTTTGGCGGCTTGACCGTGCGCGCGGTGTATTTGCAGGGGCTGAACCAGGCGTTTTTGCAGGCCAAGGGTGATGCGCGCTACATGCGTTCGCTTGACATCACCGCCACGCGCGGCGTGATCGTCGATCGCAACAACGACCTATTGGCGATTTCCACACCGGTGGAATCGGTGGCAGCGACACCCAGGGTCGCTTCCGACATTATGACCGCCAGTCAGCAAAAACGTCTGGCAAAGCTGTTGCACATGGAACCCGCCGATTTGCAGCGCAAGCTTGCCGACACCAACCGCGAATTTGTTTATCTAAAGCGTCAGCTCGCACCCGATCAAGCGGCGAAGGTGGTGGAACTCGATATTCCCGGTGTGTTCCTGCAGCGGGAATTTCGCCGTGTCTATCCGGCGGGGGAGGAACTTGCGCATGTCATCGGTTTTACCAACATTGATGACAAGGGGCAGGAAGCGCTGGAGCTTGCGCTCGAAGACAATCTGCGTGGAAAGCCCGGCTCCCGCCGCGTGCTGAAGGACCGCAAAGGCCACATCATCGAGGATATCGAGGATATCCGCGCGCCCCAGCATGGCGCGCGCATCACGCTCACCATCGACGCCAAAATTCAGCATCTGGCGTTTCGTGAACTGAAAAAAGCCATGGCCGAACATCGCGCCAAGACGGGCGGCATTGTGGTGCTTGATGCACAAACCGGCGACGTGCTGGCGATGGCGAATTTCCCGACCTATGACCCGAACCAGCGCGCGGTGGTTGATCCGTCACGCACGCGCAACCGCACGTTGACAGACCTGTTCGAGCCGGGTTCGACGTTAAAGCCATTTACTGTTGCCGTGGCGTTGGAGCAAGGCGTGGTGACGCCAGCGACAATGATCGATACCGCTGCCGGCCAATTGACCATCGGCAAGGCGACTATCAATGACGCGCATCCGTCGGGCGCGTTGTCGGTGGCACAGGTAATCCAGAAATCGTCGAATGTGGGCAGCGCCAAGGTGGCTCTGCGCCTGCCGCCGGAAAAAATGTGGCAGTTGTTCAACAGTGTTGGTTTCGGTACGCCGCCGCAAAGCGGCTTTCCAGGCGAAGTGGCGGGGCGACTGCGCGCGCACGCGAGTTGGAAGCCCATCGAGCAGGCCACCATGTCGTACGGGCACGGCATCTCGGTTTCATTGCTGCAACTGGCCCGTGCGTACACCATTTTCGCTACTGACGGTGAACTGCGGTCACCGGCGCTGATCAAAAGGGATTATGCAACGCCGGCAAAGCAGGTGATTTCGCCGCAGACCGCGCAGGCAGTGCGCAAAATGCTGGAAATGGCGGTGCAAACCGGCGGCACTGCGCCACGTGCGCAGGTCGCCGGCTACCGTGTGGCGGGCAAGACCGGTACCGCGCACAAGCTCGAAGGGCGCGGCTATGCAGCCAACCGCTACATTTCTTCGTTCGTCGGATTTGCGCCGGTGTCCAATCCACGCATCGTGGTGGCGGTGATGGTGGATGAGCCCACCGCGGGCCAATACTACGGCGGTCTGGTGGCCGCACCGGTGTTCAGCGAGGTAGTGGGCGGCGCCTTACGGCTGATGGGCGTGGCGCACGACGCGCCGGTTGAAAAAATCGTGCTGCCACCGGCACCCGTGATCAAGGAAGAAGTGTGAGTGCCGCACAACCCGACATCGATTGGGCCGCGATCGATGCGCTGCACATGCGCAGTCTGACCAGCGACAGCCGCACGGTGCGCGCGGGCGATACCTTTGTGGCCTATAAGGGTGAAAGCCGCGATGGCCGGCAGTACATTGCGCAAGCCATCGCTGCAGGGGCGTCCAGTGTGTTGTGGGAAGCGCCGGGTTTTAAATGGAAGCCCGGCTGGCACGCGAAGCACCTCGCCGTGCGTGGGCTGCGCCACAAGATCGGCCGCATCGCCAGCCAGGTTTATGGCCGGCCCAGTTCGCGACTGTGGACGATGGGCGTCACCGGCACCAACGGCAAAACTTCCTGTACGCAGTGGATCGCGCAGGCGTTCAATCATCTGGACAAACCGTGCGTGGTGGCAGGCACGCTCGGCAACGGCTACCCGCAGGCACTCGAAACCAGCGTGAACACCACGCCCGATGCGGCGTGGCTGCATGGCAAATTGAACGACTGGTATCGCGGCGGTGCGCGCGCGGTGGCCATGGAGGTGTCCTCGCACGGGCTGCAGCAGGGGCGCGTAGCGGGCGTCGACTTTGATGTGGCGATGTTTACGAACCTGACGCGCGACCATCTGGATTATCACCGCACCATGGCAAACTACCGGCGCGCCAAGGCGAAGCTGTTTGCGTGGGATACGCTGAAGTGGGCGGTGTTCAATCTGGATGACCGCTTTGGCGCAGCGCTGGCGCGCAAGCCTTCATCGGCGCATGTGCTGGGTTATGGGTTTGATGCGCTGTCCGCCGGGAGACCTGCTGCGTTCGTGCAGGGCCGCGATCTGCGATTGAGTCTGGATGGCATACGCTTCGAAGCGGCAACGCCGTGGGGCAATGTGCGCGTGCGCAGTGCGGCGCTGGGCCGCTTCAATGCCTCGAATCTGCTGGGTACGCTGGCGGTGTTGCTGGCGAGCGGTGTGAGCGTGCGCGAGGCCGAAAGCGCACTTGCGGCTTTGAAACCGGTGCAGGGGCGTGCACAATTTTTCGGCGGCGGCAGACAGCCGTTGGTGGTGGTGGATTATGCGCATACGCCGGACGCCCTGGAAAAAATGCTGCTGGCGCTGCGTGAAATTGGCGGCAGCGGCGCGCGGCC
>SYEN01000303.1 GCA_005800795.1 Burkholderiales bacterium
ATCAGGAATCGTTAAAGCAGATGATGCAGGCGGCTGGACTGGAACGCGTGGAATATTTCAATCTCGTTGCGGGGGTGGTCGCACTGCACCGAGGTTATAAACTTTGATTTGTAAGTATTTGTTTTTATTGGTATTTTTATTTGCCATTGTGTACCGTGATGTAAGTCCTATAATAGTCCCGCACAGTTGAATTACCATGCACTGGCATCCATTTATACAGCAGGTTCTGCCACCGTGTGGATGGGTTAATCTAGTGAAATAACGATATGAGGAAAACCATGACTAAGTTGCTCAGCATTCTTGCAGTATTGTTTGGATTTACTATGGTGGCAGTCGACGTCGAAGCCGCGCGGGTTGGCAGCGGCAAAAATTCCGGCCGTCAAAGCAACAGCGCAAGTCAATCTTCCGCGCCTGCACAAAAAACCGCACCAGCACAAGCTGCGCCTGCACCCGCCGCACCTTCGGGCATGAGCCGCTTCATGGGGCCGTTGGCAGGGCTCGCCGCTGGCTTGGGTATTGCCGCGCTGATGAGCAGCATGGGCCTGGGTGGTGCAATGGCCAACATGCTCACCGGCATCCTGATGATCGCGCTGCTGGCCGGTGCGGGCTTCTTCATCTACCGCATGCTGACGCGTAATAAAAACCAGCCGGCGCAGCCGCTGGGTTATGCCGGTGCCAGCAATACCGGCTCGGCCGCCCCTGCACCCGCAGCCCCGCAAGCACAGCCGGCACAGTTCACCGGCAACGCCGCCGCTCCCGGCTCGCTCGCCGCAACTGTCGGCGGCGCCCCTGCCGCTGGCGCACCGTTGTCCGCGATGAACAGCGCTCCGGCCGCCAACCCCTGGCCCGCCGACTTCAACGCCGCTGAGTTCGAGCGTCAAGCCAAAATGAACTTCGAGCGTCTGCAAGCCGCCAACGACGCCGGTGACGCCAGCACGCTGCGCGACTTCCTCACCCCGCAGCTCTATAGCGAGCTCGAAGCCGAAATGAAATCGGCCTGGGGCTCGTCGCAAAAAACCGAGTGCGTGGAACTCAACTCGCAAGTGCTCGACGTGGTCACCGAAGGCGGTCTGTATGTGGTCAGCGTACGCTTCACCGGCCAGATCCGCGAAAACGGCGTGCTGAGTAACCTGAACGAAGTCTGGCACCTCGAAAAACCGGTCAGTGGCCGTTCGGGCTGGCGCGTTTCGGGCATCCAGCAGGTTTCGTAATCGCAATAGACCCGCTGCAGCTCCCCATCAAAGCCCGGCCCGGGTTTCCGGCGCCGGGCTTTTTTGTTTCTGAATTTAGCTCGTCGAGGTAATGAGTGGCTAACAACACTACCCTGTCATTCCCGCGAAGGCGGGTATCCCCTTCACCCGCGAGCGGGGGAAGGTAGGATGGGGGCAGGAGTGACGGCGATGCTACCTGTGTTATGGGTTCCCGCCTTCGCGGGAACGACGGGGATTGAAATCGTTTGAATCGGCATAATCGCGTTGTGCCCCTACGAAACCCTGAACGACCTAAAATTTTCAACCATGATCCACGCGCTCTACATCCCCGCCATCAACCGCCTGCTGCGCCAGAACAGTTGGGCCGCGCCACGCCTGCAACCGCACGCCGGCAAAGTCGTGCGCGTGGAAACCTTTCCCGTCCCGATGCTGATCGGCGTCAGCGAAACCGGCGAAGCCATTGCGGCGGCTCCCGATGCCACCCCTGCAATCACCATAAAACTCTCGCCCGGCCACCTGTTGCGCCTCGCCGCGCGCGACGCGAGTGTGTGGAACGACATCAAAGCCGAGGGCGACGCCGAATTCGCCGCCGCGCTCAATCACATCGCGCGCAACATCCGCTGGGATATCGAAGAAGACCTAAGCCGAGTGTTCGGCGACATCGCCGCGCACCGCATGGTCGAAACCGGCCGCAAGCTCGATAACTGGGGCCGACAAGGCGCGGAAAACATCGCGCGCTCGCTTGCCGAATACTGGACGGAAGAGCGCCCGCTTATCGCTCGCCGCGCGGAGGTTGAGCAGTTTGCGCGTGAGGTGGATGCGTTGCGGGATGATTTGGCGCGGGTGGAGAAGCGGGTTGAGCGGTTGCAGGCGCGCGGCTCCTCAGCTTAGAGCCTGTTATGAACTATCAACCAACGTCAATAACTGATGAAGCATAATGCAAGCGAAGGCAAGGTAGTGATAACCCGCGAGGGTTGTGGCTAAACGCTCATAATCTCGTGCAAAACGCCGAAAGCGCGCGGCCCAGCCAAAGCTTCGCTCCACCACCCAGCGCCGCGGCAACAGCACGAATCCGCGCTTGGCTTCGGTATGTTTGACCACCTGCAAAGTGATGCCGTGCGCTTGTGAGGTAGGCTGGAAATCGTAGATTCCGACGGATCGTGTAATTTAACGATTGGGAGGACTTGAATGGAACGGATACCGAAGGGGATTTATACACCCGAGTTTCGGGTGGAAGCGGTGAAACGGGTCGAGGCAACCGGCTTGTCGGTGGCAAAGGCGGTAAAACAGCTGTCGATACCGAAGAGCAGTCTGGATAACTGGGTACGCGCAGCCAGGGCAGGCAGGCTGACGGAAGTGGGCAAGGGCCAGCGGACTGCCGAGTGAACTGGAGCTTGGATTGACAAAGGCACGTAAGGAGCTGGCTGAAGTGAAGATGGAGCGTGACCTGCTAAAAACGTTTGCGACGTATTTCGCCAAGGAGTCACGGTGAGATACGGACGGATAGACGGCCTGCGACAGCAACACCCGGTGGCTGTCATGTGCCGGATGTTGGGTGTATCGGAGAGCGGCTACCACACTTGGCGCAAACGCCCGTTGTCACCGCGCACACAGGAGAATGCAACACTGGAAGTCCATATCAAGGCGGCGCATGACAGAACGCGTCAGACCTACGGCCCTGAGCGCCTGCAAGCCGATCAGGCCGACAATGGCATCCGGGTTGGCGTTCACCGCATCAAGCGCATCCGCAAGAAACTGGGGCTACGGTGCCGGCAGAAACGCCGATTCAAGGCGACCACCGATTCACGGCACAGCTTGCCCGTGGCGCCGAACCTGCTAGATCGCCAATTTGCGGTGACAGCACCCAACAAGGCTTGGGTCACGGACATCACCTACATCCCCAC
>SYEN01000304.1 GCA_005800795.1 Burkholderiales bacterium
AGGCAACACCAATGCGGTGACGATGGTCGCACGCAAATTGCGCAGAAAAAGCAAAATCACGCCTACCACCAGAACAATCGACAACACCAGCGTGAAATTCACCTCGTTTATCGAGTCACGAATAAACTCGGAACGATCGACCAGCACCTCGACATTCGCTCCAGCCGGCAACTCCTTTCGAATTTCCGGTAGCTGTTCCTTGAGTTTGTTCACCACCTGCACGGTGTTCGACCCGGGCTGACGGTAAACCGCCAGAATCAGCGCGCGGTCTCCGTTAAACCAGCTGCGCACCCGCTCGTTTTCGACACCATCAACCGCCTTGCCCACGTCGGAGAGCCGCACCGGCATGCCGTCCTTGTAGGCAATGATCAGCGGATTAAAATCTTCCGCGTTCTTGAGTTTACCTTGTGACTTTACGGTGTACTGCCGCGCCGCCCCTTGCAACGTACCAGAGGGAACGTTGGAGTTCGCCTGCTGAATCGCTTGCACCACGCGCTCAATACCCAAACCACGGCGCGACAACGCATTCGGGTCAACAAATACCCGCACCGCATATTTTTGTGAGCCGAATACCTGCACCTGCGCCACGCCGTTGATGGTTGAAAAGCGTTGCGCGATATTCACGTCGCCAAAATCGTCGAGCTTGGACATTGGCACCTGCTTAGACGACAGACCCAGTATCAACACCGGCGCATCAGCCGGATTCAACTTGCGCAGCGTCGGCGGTTCAGGCATTTCACTTGGCAGACGCCTGATCGCTTGTGAAATCGCAGTTTGCACATCCTGCGTCGCCGAATCGATATCGCGCGACAGCGCAAACGTGAGCGTAATCCGCGTGTTGCCGTTAGACGAAGAAGACGACATTTCTTCCACCCCGGCAATCCGGCTGAACTCTCGCTCCAACGGCAGCGCCACCGTATTACCCATGACTTCCGGACTCGCGCCGGGCAGACGCGCAGTGACGTTAATAGTGGGGAAGTCAACATTAGGCAAATCGTTCACCGGCAGGGTGGTAAACCCCAGCCAGCCGAAGAACATAATCCCGACAAACAGCACGCTGGTCGCGATAGGACGCTCGATAAATACGCGCGAAATGTTCATCTTGGCCTCTTGCTGTGACTTTTCAAAATTATCGTAACTATCTGATTTAAATGATATTTTTTAACTAGCCTTTGGGTGGTTCATCGGCTGCCGGTTTGCCGCCTCTGGCTTTGCCATCGCCACCAGCCGGAGCTCCGCCGCTATCCGATTTTGTCCCTGAATCACTGGCATCACCCGCCTTGCCCTTACCGCCCTTGCTGCCCTTCTTGCCGCCTTCGTCTGGCGCGGCACCATCGGCGGGCTTGGCTTCCTCGCCGCCTTCGGCAGCCTTACCTTTGCCCTTTCCGCCCTTGCCACCCTTCTTGCCACCCTCTTCCGGGGCAGCTCCGTCCGTAGGCTTGGCTTCTTCACCACCCTCGGCAGCCTTGCCTTTACCCTTGCCGCCTTTGCCGCCCTTGCCTTCGCCAGCCAGCGTAATCTGTGAACCGTCGGTCAACGTCGGCGGCACTTCAATCACCACCTGCTCGTCACCCTTCAGACCCTTCGCAATGACCACCTGCGGCCCCAGCTGCCGGTCTACTGTCACGTTACGCGCACGTGCGCGGCCCTCCCGCACCACGAATACGAACGGCCCATCCTGCCCTGGCTGTACCGCTCCTTCCGGCACGGTTACCGCGTCTTCTTCCACGCGCAAAATGATGCGTCCCGAAACAAACTGGCCCGGCCACAACTCCTCTTTATCGTTCTTGATGCGTGCCTTGACCTGAATCGTGCCGGTGGCAGGATTCACCGCATTATCGATAAACACCAAGTTGCCGGTCGCCGCCACACCGCTACCGCCCGCGGGTGTTACCTGAACTTTGAATTGCTCTTTGCCGACCTTGCGAATATCGTCGAGATTGCGCTGCGGCACGGCTAGCACCACCATGATGGGCTTGGTGCTGTTGATTTGCACCAATGGTGCACCGCCCGTCCCGGCTGCGACCAGATTGCCGGCTTTTACGTTCAAACTGCCAGTACGGCCGGAGATGGGCGCCTTGATTTCCGAATAGGACAGCTGCAGTCTCGCCGCATCGACCACGGCCTTGTTTGCGGTCACTGTGGCCTCCAGCGATTTCACCTGTGTTGCCGCCACGTCGTACTCCTGCCGTGTGATGTATTCCTTCTCCGCCAGCGGCCGCAAACGTTGCTCCTGAGCGCGCGCCTGAGCGAGTTGCGCCTCGTCACGCGTCACCGCCGCCTGTGTTTGCGCCACAGATACCTGCATCGGACGCGAATCTATGCGAAACAACACCTGCCCCTGACGCACGTAATCGCCTTCCTTGAAAGACACCGCCGTCAATATGCCGCCGACTTGCGGCCGTACTGCGACACTATGTTCCGATTCAACGCTGCCTACGGCATCAATGACCACCGGCATGGGTTGACGTTTAACGGAAACCGTACGTACGGGCACCGGCCCGCCACGTCCCTTGCCCTTGCCCTTGCCCTTGGCATCTTTGCCTCCCCCCTTGGCGTCCTTATCGCCCCCCTTGGCATCCTTGCCCTCGGCAACCACCACCCCTTTCTTGGCATTGTCCGCTTCGGCTTTTTGCCAATACCAGTAGCCTCCCCCAGCGATCGCGGCCAACATCGCGAACACGCCCACCATCGATAAACGGTTCATTGCTTATTCTCTGTTTTAGTAGTCATCAGATTGCCTGCGCCCACCGCCAGATTCAATCGCGCCAGCACCGTATACCAGTCAAGATACGACTGAATGCGTTGCGTGCGCGCACTGGTCTCGTCCTGTTGCGCGGTAATCAAATCCAGTATCGTGCCAAAGCCGCCCTGATAACGCGCCAAAACGGCCTGCGCAGTCTGCTCGGCCGATTTCACCAGCGCCTCCGTGCTGGCGATACTGCCATTGACCGTCTGCAAATCGTAATACGCCTGCCACACCTCCAGTTGCGACTGGCGAAACAGCGCATCGCGCGTCGCTTCCGCCTGCTGCGCCTGCATTTCAGCCTGGCGTTTCTGATAGGTATCACGAAAACCCGAGAAAATTGGAATGCGTATATTGATACCAGCGAAGTACGTTTGGTTATTGGGCCGCAGTGGTGGCGGCATGCCCGTCTGATACCACTCGTTGTGCTGCATGTTCGCGGTGAAGTCGATGCTTGGCAGCCCCACGCGCGAAGCTGCCGTCGCATTCGCACGAGCGGCGTTGACTTGCGCCTGAGCCGCCACCAGATCAGGGCGCGACACTTTGGCGGTCTCAAGGTAATTGGAAATGCCCTTGACCGCCGCCTGCGTCTGCGGTGGAGCGGCCAGCGTCTGCACGCGGTACGAACTATTCACCGACATCCCTACCACCGACGCCAGTTGCCCGCGGGCTTTCTCAAATTCACCGCGGCTGCGCGTGAGCGTCAAGCGTGACTGCGCCACTTGGGTTTCCGAGCGGAAAACGTCCGCGACAGTCGCCACGCCCGAGTCACGCTTCCGGCGTGCCGCATCCAGCGCGGTCTCCAGATTCTTCACTGCCTGTTCGTTCACGCGCACCAGTGCCTCGATGCCAATCAACTGATAGTACGCCTGCTCCACCTGGAACATCACTTCCTGCAGCACGCGATTTTGCGCAAGATTCGCCGCCAGAAGGCGGCTTTCCGCAGCCTCCAAGCGAGCCTCGCCAACGCCAAAGTCAAACAGGGAATACGTCAGACTGATCTGTGGCCCCCAACGGTTAAGCCAGTTGGCTATCACACCCGTGGTGCCAGACACCGGGCGGGAACGCTGTGCAATATAGCTGCCGGTAATCGTCGGAAAATCATCTCCCTGCGCGACACCGACCGCTGCCGCCGCCGCGCGCGCATTGAGCCAAGCCGAACGGGTACGCGGGTTATTTAGCAAAGCATATTCGGTCAACTCGGCCACCGACAACGGCTCATCCGCGCGCAACGCTGCACCGGACACAGGATCCGGTACCGCTGGCAGAGCTACCGCAGGTTTCCACTCCTGATTGGGCGCAGGCGAGACCCTTTCTTCCACATTGAACGGATCCTTCCACCAACCGGGTTTCAGCATCTCCGCCCAACTCTGCGCGTCAGCTTTTGCTGCACTTGCGGCAAGTACAACGCCAAATACGGCGCCTGCGCAGGCGGCCATATTCCATCTTCCGAAAAGCATCATGTTTTCGTTCTTTTTCCGCGAAATAGGCATTAGTGATTGATTAATATACGTTTCATGGTAGCACTATTCTGAAGAATTTTGCCCTGCGCGGCCATTACCTGCCATATTCGTGCATTTGGCAGTCGGGTGAAATCTGGTATTTAATAGGCCAAAATTTTTCTTATACGAATAAGTATTTACCAATCAAAAGTTTAGCGTTTATTGCCTTTTTGCGAAAATCTGCACTTCTTGCAGAGCAACAAGCCCGATGCTGGCTGAAAAACCAGTTCAAGCGGCGGCCATTGGCACCACAAATCAGCTTTACCAACTCTCTTACGTCAATCACGTAACATCAAACCATGACCGATTCCCAAATTACAGAAGTCAACGGTACCGCTGTTGAATACAAACAAAGCGGCGACGGCCCTAATCTGGTCCTGCTCCATTCCCTGCTCACCGATATGAGCGTGTTCGAGCGCATGCTGCCTGCGTTATGCGCGCGGTTTCGCGTTACAAGCGTGAACCTGCCTGGCTACGGGCAATCCACACCGAGCCTGCTGCACAGCGTGGCCGAGTATGCCGATCACATCGACGCCGTGTTCACCAAACTCAAGCTGCCGCCGGAAACCCAGGTCTTCGGCAACGGCTTTGGCGCGTTTGTCGCGCTGATGTTCGGCATCCGTCACGGCGCGCGCTGTAACCGGCTGCTGCTGGCAGACGCAGTCGCGACATTCCCCGAACCCGCACGCGCACCGTTTCGCATGATGTCCGAAAAAGTCATTGCGGGTGGCATGACAACCGTACTCGACGCCGCCATCGGCCGCATGTTTCCGGCTGCGTTTCAGGCGGCGCACCCCGATGAAGTCGCGCTGCGCAAAGCAGCCCTCGCTCGTGTCGACGCTGCCAGCTTCAGCCGCGCCTGCCTGGCGCTGGCCGCACTTGATTCGACAGCGCAGTTGCGCCACATCAAGAATCCCACGCTAGTACTGTGTGGCGCGCTCGACCTCACCACGCCACCCGCGCTAGCACAGGCGCTCGCGCAAGGCATACCCGGCGCGCGCTACCAAGAAATCGCGGATTCAGGTCACTGTCCGATGGTGGAGCAGCCCGTGTTGCTCACTGCAAACATTGTTGATTTTTTGGCGTGATTTTTACGCCGCAACACTAATATCGTAACTATCTGTTTTAATTGACTTTTTATGAATACCCCCTTGCGCGCAGCCACACTCCAGCCCGAAGCCCGTCTGATCAACCGCGAGCCGTACTACGAACCGATCGGCGATGAAATCGCGCTATTCGAGGCCGCCACAGCGAGCCTGATCCCCGTGTTGCTCAAAGGTCCCACCGGCTGCGGCAAAACGCGTTTCATGGAATACGTCGCGTGGAAGCTCAAACGTCCGCTGATTACCGTATCGTGTCACGATGACCTCACCGCCAGCGATCTGGTGGGCCGCTATCTCATCACCAATAACGAAACTGTGTGGGTCGATGGCCCGCTGGCGCATGCGGTGCGTGTAGGCGGCATTTGTTATCTCGATGAAGTGGTCGAGGCGCGCAAGGACACTACCGTGGTCATTCACCCGCTCGCTGACGACCGGCGCATTCTGCCCATCGAAAAACACGGCGAACTGCTGCGTGCTCCTGAAGCATTTGTGCTCGCCATGAGTTACAACCCTGGTTATCAAAGCGTGCTGAAAGAACTCAAGCAAAGCACGCGGCAGCGTTTCGTGGCGATTGAATTTTCTTATCCCAGCGAGGCGCTTGAAGCCAAAATTGTCGGGGCCGAATCGGGCCTCGACGCGGCGAACATCGCCAGACTACTGAAACTTGCCCACATGACACGCAATCTCAAGGGCAACGGACTGGATGAAGGCGCCTCCACTCGCCTGCTGGTGCACGCTGCCAAACTGATCCAGCGCGGTGTCGCGCCGCGTACGGCCTGCCACGGAGCCATCGCCGAAGCACTGACCGACGAAGCCGAAATGCTGCGCGCGATTGACGAATTGGCCTCGTCAATTTTCTGAACAAGAACCAATAGTTGCGTCAAGTGCCTGCGCTTACAGCCCCTGAACTGAACACACGCCTCGACGCATTGTTGAATCCGGTGCTGTCGTCGCGCCGCACCGCGCGCGCGCTGGCAGACGCGCTCGCGCCGTTCACACGCGGACAACAGGAATTCACCCTGCGCTGGACGGAAATCATCGCGCGCACCAACTATGAGATGGCGTATCAATTCGTCGCCGCCACGCCCGCAGCGCTTGCCACACTCGACACCGCCAACGCCGAGGCTTGGATCATTCACGCGATGGATACTTACGACCGTGCGGGCCTTTATCTGGGCGGCGAGGCGTTCAAGAATTTTTCCGCATTTGCCGACCGCGGCGCCGAACAAAATGCCGTGCGCTTTGACGAAGCCGCGCCTGTGCTAACCCATTTTGTCTGCGCCCTTGCCGGACGCCGGCTCGAGCTGGACGTGGCGCCAGTCGCATGGACAGATACCGCCACACTGTATCTGCCGCCGCGCATGGCAGCAGGCAAAACCCGCGAACAGAATTTTCTCATCTACAAAATCATCGCCACGCTGCTGTGGGCACAATGCCGCTATGGCACGTTCAGCGCCGATCTTGAAGCCGCCACCCAGCAACACGCCGATCCGGCACGCGCGCTCGACTGGCTGAATTTTCTCGAATGCGTGCGGCTGGAAGCCCGCATCGCGCATTTACTGCCAGGACTCATACGTGATCTTCGCGATTTGAATCAGCTTCGCAGTGCCGCTCACGAAAAACAATTTGCGCGGCTGCTGACGTTGGACGCCACCGTTGCCGACAGCATCGCTTTACTGGACACGCTGTCGCTCGAAAACGAAGCCCCGGCCGATGTGTGGACTTGCACGCTGCGTCCCGCCGAAGCCGCCACCAAGCGTTCAGCCCGGATCGCGCAGGAAAAAGATGAACTGCAAGCCGCCCTCGCGGCCCTGCTGGCCGGGGAAGCGAAAAGCAAAACCCAAGACAATGCCAGCAGCACCGCAGGCGATGGCGAAACCTTCGAAATCGAAACCCGCACCAACGCCGCCGGCGAACCGGAACATGAATTAAGTCTCGGCGGCAAACCCGTCGCCGCCCCTGATCACGTGCGCAAACTGCTCGACTCCATCGCGCAGGACCTGGGAGAGATACCCGACGACTACCTGACGCCCCGCGCGGACAGCGCCACACAGGAAGATGCCGACGTCGAAGAAATCCCCCCCGAAGAGCACCCGCGTTACTACGACGAGTGGGATTACCAGCGCCGCCATTACCGCAAGCACTGGTGTGCGCTGCGCGAGCTGGATGTGCCTGCGGGCGAAGGCGATTTTGCCGGAGACACATTAAAAAAATATGCGCCGCAGGTGCTGCAACTCAGACGCAGTTTTGAAATGCTGCGCGGCGAGGATCGCCTGATGAAGCGCATGACGCACGGCGACGATATCGACCTCGATGCCGTGATCGCGGGCTACGCCGATCTGCGCGCGGGCAACGAACTCACCGAACGGCTGTTCACGCGCCGCCACAAGGCCGAGCGCAATCTGGCGGTGATGTTCATGGTGGACATGAGCGGCTCCACCAAGGGCTGGATCAACGAAGTCGAGCGCGAATCGCTGGTGCTGCTGGCTGAGGCGCTGGAGGTGTTGGGCGACCGTTACGCGATTTACGGTTTCTCGGGCATGACGCGCAAGCGCTGCGAAATTTTCCGCATCAAGCGTTTTGATGAGGCGTACTCCAGCGACGTGCGCGGCCGCATTGCCGGCATCGCACCGCAAGACTACACACGCATGGGAACGGCGATCCGCCATCTCACTGGCTTGCTTGATACGGTGGACGCGCGCACCAAACTGCTGATCACGCTATCGGACGGCAAACCCGACGATTACTCCGACCACTATCGTGGCGACTACGGCATCGAAGACACGCGCCAGGCGCTGATCGAAGCACATCGCGCGGGCATCAACCCGTTTTGCATTACGATAGACCACGAAGCCCGCGCCTACCTGCCGCATATGTATGGCGCCGCGAACTGGACGCTGGTGGACGATGTCTCACGCTTGCCACTGAAGGTGACGGATATCTACCGGCGACTGACGACGTAGAATCAGCCTGTAGGTTAATAAAATTTTCCGTTTAAAACAAATACTTATGACAAACCCACTTACCCCGTCGTTCTGGCAAAGGCCAGAATCCAGGTCGTACGCAAACGCGAAGCGTCTGAAATCAGGTTTTCAACTACGACTAACCACCTGCATTCCAGCCTTCGCCGGAATGACGATAATGGTTTTGATGGTGTTGGCGGGCATCCCGGCGCACGCCCAAACCCACACCACCCAAGAACACAAAATCCGCGTTACCACGCTGACCAGCGGCCTTGCGCACCCATGGTCGCTCGCGTTCCTGCCCGATGGACGCATGCTGGTGACCGAGCGCCGCGGCCGGCTGCGCATAATCAATACAGATTTCAAGCTCGACCCGGGGTCGGTCGGCGGCGTGCCTTTTGTGATGCCCCACGGTCAGGGCGGATTGATGGACGTGGTATTGCACCCCAAATTTGCCGAGAACAATTGGGTGTACCTGAGCTACACCGCAGGCGACGGCACAAACGTTGGCACCGAAGTCGCGCGCGGTGTTCTCAAGGGCAACCAGCTTGAAAATGTACAGGTGATTTTCAAAATGGCGCCGAAGCTGCGCACCGGTTACCACTTCGGTTCGCGTATTGTGTTCGACCGCGACGGATTCATGTTCATCACACTCGGCGACCGCGGCGAAATGGAGCGCGCGCAAAACCCCGGTGACCACAACGGCTCGGTGATCCGTTTGCACGACGACGGGCGTGTGCCGAAGGACAACCCGTTCGTGGGTAAACCCGGCTGGCTGCCCGAAAAATACACGCTGGGCAACCGCAACATGCAAGGTGCGGCGCTGCATCCGCAAACGGGGCTACTGTGGACGCACGAACACGGCCCGCAGGGCGGCGACGAAGTCAACGTAATCCGCCCCGGAGTGAATTACGGCTGGCCGGTGATCACCTATGGCGCGAACTACGGCACCGGCACCAAGATCGGCGAAGGCACGGCCAAGGATGGATTGGCGCAGCCGCTGCACAAATGGGTGCCATCGATCGCGCCGTCCGGTATGGCGTTTTATTCCGGTAGCAAATTCACGAAATGGCGCGGTGATTTATTCATCGGCGCGCTGCGCGATCAAATGCTGGTGCGGCTGAAACTCGACAGCGAAAAAGTCGTGCGCGAAGAACAGTTGCTGAAAAATGTTCTGGGCCGCATACGCGACGTGCGCGTGGGGCCGGATGGTTTTATTTACTTGCTGACGGATGCGCCGAATGGGGTGCTGGCGCGGGTGGAGTTGGCGGAGTAGTTTTGAAGCCTGGTTCCGGGCCAAAACCCCAACGCAATAACCAACGAAATGTGACAGCACTAAAAACCTAATTTCGTCGTTCCCGCGCTGGCAGGAACCCATAACACACCTTGTATTGCAATCGCCTTATGGTTTCCCACCTTCGCGGGAACGACAGAGATTGATTTTGCTGTCTCCTCCACCTGTCGCTGCAAAGCCGCCAGCGATCAATGCAACTGCGAAGGCGGTGGTGTTTCTTCCGCGCTGGTTGCGACAATAATCTCCGCCGGCAAATCCTCGTCATCGTCCAGATCATCCATCAGCCCCTCACCAGCGGAAATTGAAACCACCGAGACGCCCTCGCGCTCCGGCATGTTCATCTCCAGCTGCGCGGCGCCGCTAGCATCCACCAGCGCGCCCAAATCATCCAGCAGCGGTAGTTCTTCGAGCGAACGCAGCGACAGATCATCGAGAAACTGCTTGGTGGTGGCGTAAATTGCCGGACGGCCTGGCACTTCGCGATGGCCGATAACGTCGATCCAGCCGCGCGCCTCGAGTGATTTGATGATGTTGCTGGTGACCACCACGCCGCGGATGTCCTCGATATCCCCGCGCGTCACCGGCTGGCGATACGCAATGATCGCCAGCGTTTCCATCACCGCGCGCGAGTATTTCGGCGCTTTCATCGGATGCAGCTTGTCGAGAAACCGCTGCAACTCCGGCCGCGAACGGAAGCGCCAGCCCGATGCCACGTTCACCAGCTCAACGCCGCGCCCTTCCCACGCCATACGGATTTCGCCGAGCAGCTTACGCATCAGTTCGTTGTTGGTTTCACCGCGCGGGAACATGCGCTTCATATCATTCAACGTCAGCGGCTCGGCGCTGGTGAGCAGCGCGGTTTCCAGCACGCGCTTGATGAGATCGATATCAAGCGCTGCGGTGTCCATGTCGCTATCGTCGCCCGCGCCATCCTCGGTTGCATCAAGCGCTTCGCCGTCCGTGGATTCTTCCCCGTCGGCGGACATCGCTGCATCATCCAACTCGGCGGCCTCGTACAAACCTTCGCCAGATTCATCTGCGCTATCCGCTGTGACAGCATCATGGGTCTCGGCTGGCTCTACAGCATCAGCGGCACCCGTTGCATCACCTGCTTCAGCGACATCCGCACCCTCCCGCGATCCGTCCGTAACTATTTGTTTTTCTTGATATTTTTTAGCCATTCTGAACCTCGCCCCCCTCGCTCCCAACGGTAACCGCGCTGCCCAATTTGACGTAAATCGCCGCGTAGGCCTGCTCCTGTGAAATTTGTATCAGCGTTTCACGCGCCAGCTCCAGCACTGCGATAAATGTAACCACAAGCACCGGCAGGCCTTCATCCACCGAAAACAACTCCGTGAATTCGACAAACTCGGCGTCCTGCAGGCGACGCAAAATGCGCGTCATGTGCGCGCGCACCGACAATTGCTCTCGCGTGATTTTGTGATGCTGATTGACCTTGGCGCGATTCAGAATCGTCAGCCATGCCATTTTCAGATCAATCGGCGAAACCTCCGGCGGAATCGCGTCATCGCGCTCGAATAACACCTGCGCCAACTGATAATCGCGCCCGGCAACCGGTATTTCCCCTATGCCTTGCGCAGCCTTTTTCATCTGCTCGTATTCGAGCAAACGCCGCACCAGCTCCGCGCGCGGGTCTTCTTCCAATGTATTCGCACCCGGCGGGCGCGGCAACAACATGCGCGACTTGATCTCGATCAGCATCGCTGCCATCAACAAATATTCCGCCGCCAGCTCCAGCTGGTTGGCGCGCATCAAATCCACATATTCAAGATATTGCGTGGTCAGCTTCGCCATTGGAATATCGAGCACGCTGATGTTGTCCTTGCGGATCAAATACAGCAGCAAATCCAGCGGCCCTTCGAACTGCTCGAGGAACACTTCCAGCGCATCCGGAGGGATATACAAATCATGCGGCAACTCCGCCAGCGGCTGCCCATAAACCTTGGCCACACGTTCGACGGGGGCATCAGTAGCCGTCAGCGGTACCATCGGCTGCGGGGCAGGCATGTCCATAACAGCGCTCATACCAACCTCCGGCCGACGGCCGAATATTTGTTTAAGTAATTGTTTTTATTAAACATTTTATATTTACCGCACCTTAAAAAGAGTACGTGCGTCATTTTACCCCAAATAGCGCCAAAACCTACAACCTATAGTGTTCTTATGACCATCGAACGCTATATATTGATAAATAGTTGATTTAAAACGGTTTTTGATTAGGCGGCTGCGCGGAATTAAAGTTCGGGCAGAGGCACACGCTACTCGTCGTTCCCGCGCAGGCGGGACCCCATAACGCACGAACCACTTGAGACGGCTTATGGCTTGACGCTTTCGCGGGAATAACGCCACAAGTTTTCAAACGAAACAGTCTATTGGGTGCAATACGTTTCGCCCATTGACGGTGCTAGACCCACCCGGCATGATGCCTCGCAAATTGGCCACGTCGTCAGCAGCAGTAGAGAATCCAAACCGGCCGCATCATGAGCGAACCAATCCGCCGCAAATACTCCCCCGAATTCCGCGCCGAACGATCGCGCACGGAAATTCCCGTCGGGCGTTACGGCGAGCCAGAAGAATTGGCAGTGCTGGCGGTGTTTTTGGCTTCGCCGTTGGCGGGGTACATCACGAGGACGGTGATGCCGGTGGATGGGGGACTTCGGAAGTACGCGTTTTAGCAGAATTTATCATCCAAATGCTCTAGCGAACATCTCTTGCTCTGTTGTTTGCCGCTGCGATTGCGGGCGCGCTTTGGGGCGCAGATGTGTTGTCGGATCGAAAGTATCAAATTGAAGTTGTCGCACCTGTTCAACTTTATTCACTGCCCCCACACGAATATCCATCCGTGAATCCGAAGCTGGCAACGCTACAAAAAGGTCAGCCTGTTCTAGTCTTGCGCCTCCGCTACGGCAAAGATTTTCAAGCATTTCGAGTCGAAACCCCAAGTGGAACTGTTGGATGGCTTGTTGGGGACGAAAGCATTCGGCTCGTATCTCGGAGCTAGTTTAGGCAACGGCAATCGTAGTTCGGAACGCACAGCAGTTCTGACGAGCTATCCAATCCACCACCACAGCTGTCCGAACCGCTGCGCGTTCCGACCTACGTGTCTATAATCCCCTGAACAATCACACGTTCAGAAATCGCAAAAATGCAAACCAAAATCCCCTGCGTCATCATGCGCGGCGGCACGTCGCGCGGGCCGTTTTTTAATCTGGCCGATTTGCCCGCCGATACCGCCACGCGTGATGCGGTGTTGCTGGCGGTGATGGGTTCGCCACACGAGATTCAGGTGGACGGCATCGGCGGCGCGAATTCGGTCACGAGCAAGGTGGCGATGATCAGTAAGTCGCAGAGGCCCGGCGTGGATGTGGACTATCTGTTCGCGCAAGTCGAGATCAGCGAAAGCCGTGTCGACACCAAACCCAAGTTCGGCAATATGCTGGTGGCCGTGGGGCCGTTCGCCATCGATCAAGGGCTGGTGGCCGCGCAGAACGGCGAAACCGCCGTGCGCATTTTCAACGTCAACACGCAATCGCACATTGAAGCCATTGTGCAAACGCCCGGCGGCGTGGTCACCTACGAAGGCACGGCAAGCATCGACGGTGTACGCGGCACGGCTGCGCCAGTGGGCATCAACTTCGCGGGCACGATTGGCTCGGTGACCAAAAAGCTGCTGCCGACCGGCAAGCCGCTGGATATCATCGATGGCATTGAAGTGAGTTGCGTCGATGTCGCGATGCCAGTGATCATGATGCGCGCCGAGGCCTTCGGAAAAACCGGCTATGAAACCGCGAGCGATATTGACGCCGACAAAGCACTCTTCAAGCGCATGGAAGCGATACGTCTGAAGGCTGGCGTGTTGATGGGCTTGGGCGACGTATCTAAATCAGTGGTACCCAAGATGATTCTGCTCGCCAAGCCGCGCCACGGCGGACTGATTTCATCCCGCTTTTCGTGCCCTACGCGTGCCACAAGGCACATCCGGTCACCGGTACGGTGTGCCTCACCTGCGCGTGTGCGATTTCCGGCACACTCGCGCACCACATCGCGGGGCCGCAAAAAATACCGCAGGGCATTGTGGAAGTCGAGCATCCGTCGGGCAAAATCGCGATTGATCTGGATGCCGATTTCTCGGCAGGCAAACAGACACTCAGGCGCGCAGCATTGGTTCGCACCGCGCGGCGGATATTCGAGGGAATGGTGCATGTGCCCAGCCACGTATGGGCCGGAAAAGCGTAACTCCGTAAGTAATTGTTTGGTAATTAGGGCGAAACGTAACTAAAGTAGATTTTAAGAAAGAGCTTGAATACGTTGTCGTTGCGGTGATTGTAACGGTATTCGATTTCCTTTAAATACATCGGGAAATAATACTTCGACACGCCGCGATAGTTG
>SYEN01000305.1 GCA_005800795.1 Burkholderiales bacterium
GCAATGTGTGGATGCGCGGCCCGCGTCCACAGCGCGCGAATCAGGCGCGCGTGGCCGGGCGTGCGTTTACGCTGCGCTTTATTCCGCAGCGCGAGGACCTGGCGACACCTGCCGCCTGGTCGTCGCCGCGTTCGACGCGAGCGGCCGTTGAAGCGATGACACCAGACAGCGTGGTGGTGGTCGATGCCATGGGTACTACGGACGCGGGCATTTTTGGCGACATTCTGTGTGCGCGCATGGTCAGACGCGGCGTTGCAGCGCTGGTAACCGATGGCGTGATGCGTGATTTGCCTGGCGTGTTGGTGACGAATCTGCCGCTGTGGGCGCAAGGTACCGCGCACCCCCGGCGGTGTCGGGCATGACGTTTGTGAACTGGCAGGAGCCGGTGGGCTGCGGCGGCGTTGCGGTTTATCCGGACGATATCATCGTCGCGGATGACGACGGTGCCGTGGTAATCCCTGCAGCGCTGGTGGATGAAATCGCCGCTGACGCGCCCGAACAGGAACGGCTGGAAGCGTGGATCATGGGCGAAGTAGAAAACGGTGCATCATTGCCGGGGCTGTATCCGCCAGACCAGCGCAACAAGGCGCGCTACCAGAGCCATATAAAAAATATCAATAAAAACAAATAGTTATGTGAGGCACTCAGCGCGGTTCAGTAAATAAAAAACCGGACAATAGGGCGCGTCTGTCCGGTTTTTGCGAATGCTCGAGTATTACCCGCGTTATTCCACTTTGATATTGTTCTTCTTGATGATGTCGGCGAAGCGCGCGCTTTGCGCCTTGAGATACGCGCCCATTTCATCGATGCGGCGGTATTCGACTTCGATGCCCACCGACATGATGCGCTCGCGTGTTTCCTGCGATTGCAGCACTTTGTCCACGGCAGCAGTGAGTTTGTCCGCGATGGGTTTGGGTGTGCCCGCCGACACCATGACGCCGATCCACGCGGCGGCTTCAAAGCCCGGCAGATCAGCCGCACTCGCGATTGTCGGGATGCCCGGCGCCAGTGTGCTGGTGCGCAGCAGTGAAATGCCATAAGCCTTTAAGCGCCCGGTGCGGATGAACGGCATGGTAGCGGCGGTGGTTTCGACCATGTAATTGACCTGCCCGCTGACCACGTCGGTGAGCGCGGGAATGCTGCCCTTGTACGGCACGTGCGTGGCTCTGACACCTGCGGCGCTGTTGAAATATTCGCCCACCAGATGCGCCGTGGCGCCGGTGCCGGAGGAGGCAAAAGTGTATTTGCCAGCGTTGGCCTTGAGCAGCGCAACGAATTCGCGCGCGTTCGCCGCCGGAAACGCGGTTTGCGCCACCAGGATGTACGGTGAAAAACCGGCGTTGGCGATGGGCGCCAGATCGCGCTCGGACACATACGGCACTTTCAGCAACAGCGGGCTGATGGTCACCGGGCCGCTGGAGGCCGCCAGCAGCGTGTAACCATCGGGCGTAGCCTTGGCGACGATATCGGTGCCGATGGTGCCGCCCGCGCCCGGGCGGTTGTCGGCGATGACCTGGTGTCCAAGAATATCGCTCAGCCGCTGCGCCACCACGCGCCCGACCAGATCCGTGGCCTGCCCCGGCGGCCACGGAATCACCATGCGCAGCGGGCGGTTGGGAAAATTTTTCGCGGCATTCTGCTGTGCGTATACGGGTCCGGCCAGCAGTCCGGCGGTCAGCAATACAAGAAACGGCTTCATTAAACTCCTCCAGTTATTGTGTGCAAATGCGCAAACACGCACTCACGGCGGCGGTATTTTGGCACAATATGGGCTGTAACTTTTTTTGAGGATGTATCAGCATGAATTCAATCATTCCATGGGTGACGCGCCCGGTTTTTGCGGCGCTGGTGGTGTCGTTGGGGGTGTCGCTTCTCGTTTCCTCCCGCGCACAGGCGCAGGCGGCCGGTTACCCGAACAAGCCGATACGCATACTGGTGCCGTTTTCCCCCGGTGGCGGCGCCGATTTGATGGCGCGGCTGGTCACTGCGCGCATGAGCGACAAACTCGGTCAGCCGTTCGTAGTGGATAACCGGCCCGCCGCCAGCGGTATTGTTGCCACTGAACTCGCCGCGCGTGCCGCGCCCGACGGCTATACCGTGCTGACCTGCACCAGCAACCACGCGGGCTATTCGCACATGTACAAGAAGCTGCCCTTCGACATCATGAAGGATTTCGATTTCCTGACGCAGGCCACGTCGTCGCCGCTGGTGCTGGTGGTGCACCCATCGGTGCCGGTCAAGACCATGCAGGATTTTATTGCGCACGCGCGAGCCAATCCCGGCAAGATGAATTACGGATCGTCGGGTTCAGGCGGGCCGCCGCACATTGCGGGCGAAATGCTGAAATCGATGGCGAAAATCAACCTCACACACATCATCTACAAGGGTGTTGCACCTGCGTTGACCGCAGCGCTTGGCAACGAGGTGCAGATGACCTTCACCAATTTGTTCTCCGGCCAGCCGCATATCAAGGGTGGCCGCCTGAAAGTGCTCGCGGTAACCAGTGCCAAGCGTCTGCAAGTAGCACCCGAG
Organism: Burkholderiales bacterium; assembly: GCA_005800795.1. GTDB lineage: Bacteria > Pseudomonadota > Gammaproteobacteria > Burkholderiales > SG8-41 > UBA5216. The sequence continues at coordinate 2,533 of SYEN01000305.1, forward strand.
TGGCCCACCATCACTGAATCGGGCGTGCCGGGTTACGAGGCCGGCATCTGGTTCGGCTTTATGCTGCCGTTGGGTACGCCCAAGCCCGTTGTTGATCTGCTGCATCGTGAAATCACCGGCGTGTTGAAGTTGCCCGATGTCAGCCAGACCTTCATCAGTCAGGGTGGTGAAGTCATTGCCAGTACGCCGGCGGAATTCCGCAAGGCGTTTACCACCGATGTCGAACGGCTGGGCCGTGTGATCCGTGATGCGGGCATCAAGGCTGAGTAAGGCGCGGAGACCGGCATGCTTGAAGTCATCCCCAGTGGCAAAACACTCGGTGCAACCGTCGCCGGACTTGATCTCGCGCAACCGCTGACCGCGCAGGATTTTGTCGCAGTGCGCAACGCACTCGGCGAACACGGCGTGTTGCGTTTCCCCAAGCAGCAACTTACCGCGCAACAGTTGGTGGATTTCAGCGCGCGCTTCGGCAAACTGGAAATCAACGTGGCAAACGCATATCAGGAACCGGGTCTGCCGCAGATCATGATCCTGTCAAACATGGTCGAAAACGGCAAGCCCGTGGGCATGTCCGACGCGGGCCAAAGCTGGCACACCGACATGTCGTACAGCAGAGCCATAGCCTTTGCCAATGTGCTGTATGGCATCAAGATCCCGCGACGCGATAGCAAAACGCTGGGCAACACCGAGTTCTGCAACATGCACGCCGCGTATGAAGGCTTGCCGGGCGAGTTGAAGGAAAAGCTCGAAGGCAAAACCGTGCTGCACGACTTCAACAAATTCTGGGAGATGATGCGGCGTGACAAGGGCAGCAAGCGCCCGCCGCTGACTGAAGCGCAGCGCAAGGCCAAGCCGCCGGTATCGCATCCGATATTTTTAACGCACCCTTTGACCGGCCGCAAGGTACTGTACGCCAATCCCGGCTACGCGATGCGCATCAACGAACTGCCCGAAGCGGAAAGCGCAGAAATCCTCGCCTTCCTTTTCGAGCATCAAACCCGGGCCGAGTACCGCTACGCACACGTGTGGGAAGAAGGCGACCTGATGTTCTGGGAAGACATCGGCACCATTCACAACGCGGTGGCCGACTACGCACCGCATGAGCATCGTTACATAAAACGCTGTCAGGTGATGGCGTCGGAATTTGGCGAAGATTTTGCGCAGTGCGTGGCATGAATTTTTTGGTTCATCTGAAACTAGAGTGGACAATAAACCCGCAGTGTCATTCCCGCTTTTGCGGGAATGAAAGGGACGGGATTGTTCCATTTACGCACTATCGCCCTAATGAAAATATCAATAAAAACAAATACTTATGAAACGCATCCCATTCAGCCTTTGCGCGTTTGCGATAACGTCCGCCTTGGCCAGCACCGCCGGCTGGGCACAAACGGCGTCAACGTCGAGCTACCCGGTGCGGCCGGTGCGTTTCGTCGTCGGTTTCGCGCCCGGTGGCCCACCCGACGTGATCGCGCGCATAACAGGTCAAGATATCGGTGCGGCGCTCGGCCAGACCGTGGTGGTGGAAAACCGCCCCGGCGGCAACGCACAGGTAGCCACCGAACTGGTGGCACGTGCGACCCCAGACGGTTACACGCTGCTGTTTTCGGCGTTGTCGCTGCTGGTCAACCCCATTTTGCTGGAAGGCCGCGCGCGCTACGATCCCTTTAAGGATTTCGCACCGGTCAGCAACGCGGCGCTGTTGCCGATGGTCGTAGTTACCGGGGCGCCGAGCAAAATCAACACGCTGCCGGAATTGCTCGCCGCCGCCAAGGCCAAGCCCGGCGCCGTCACCTATGCCACGCCCGGCCATGGCGGTTCGCCACACCTGGCCGGCGCGCTGCTGGAAAACCTGAGCGGCACGCGCATGACCGGCGTGCCGTTTCGCGGCAACGGCCCGGCGCTGACCGACGTGATGTCGGGGCAAGTGACCTTCATGTTTTACCCCATGCTCGGCATCGCCGATCACGTCGCCACCAAGCGCCTGAAAGTGCTGGCCGTGGGCACACCCAAGCGCCATCCCGATTTTGCCGATGTGCCGACGATGGCCGAATCCGGCTTCCCCGGCTTCGAAGAAACCGCGCCGTGGGTGGGCTTGCTTGCGCCCACCGGCACACCTGCGGCCATCGTTAACCGGCTGAGTGAAGAAATGCGCAAATCGCTGGCCAAACCGGACACCGTCGCGCGCCTAAAAGCGCTGGGCGCGGTGACGGTGGGCGATACACCCGGCGAATTTTTGAAATTTCTGCGCAAGGATCACGAACGCTGGACGCGTGTGATCAAGGCTGCGGGGGTTAAGGCGGAATAAATCCAACGCACCATAATTTTGGTCGGTCGATTGGTCGGTCGAACAGCGAAGTCAAGGTAGCCATCAAAGTTTCTGCCAAGCTCGCAGTCCATTAATTGGCCCTGATTTCGTATGACCGGTTCAAGCCAAATCGCCGATGCAAGGCAAGTTTCCACACGTGCCGTTTGCATTTCGGATGGTGTAGCATTGCCGCCACGCAGATTCAATAGGGCTAACAGCGGAGGCGGCACGTCTATGGCACTGGTCGAATACAAGGCAGAAAACGGCATCGGTTACATCACATTGAACCGGCCGGAAAAACTTAACGCGTTTTCGGATGACGTGGGCGCAGTGTTTTGCGAGGCGTTATTTCAGCTGTATGACGATTCCACGGCGCAGGTCGGGATTATTTCCGGCAACGGGCGCGCATTTTGCAGCGGTGCGGATGTGCGTCAGCGCCAGTTGCGCGCGAAGGCGGAGCTGGAAAAACTCAGCAGCCCGGCGGGGCGTGGCACCAATTTTCGCGATCCGTTTTTCAAACCGCCGGTGGCCAAGCCCATCATTGCCGCTGTGCACGGCTACTGTTACGGCATGGGCGTGCGCATTGCGCTTTATTCCGACATGCTGGTGGCCACGCGCGATGCCAAGTTTCAGATCACCGAAACGCCGCGCGGGCTGGATAGCACGCCGTTCTGGATGATGCTCGATGCCCTCGGCGCGGGCATGTTTGCCAGCGATGTGTGTCTCACCGGCCGCTCTTGGACGGGCGAGGAGGCCGCGCAACATGGCCTGCTGACGCGCATGTGCGAACCGGGTGAACACGTCAAGGCCGCCGAGGCGCTGGCGCGCGAGGTGTTGAAGAATCCGCCGCTGGCGGTGCGCGCGGTGGTGGCAGTGCGGCGCTCCAAGCTGCACGTAATGGATGTGCAGGCGCATGCGTCCGGCCCCAAGGGTTTGTATCTGACGGAAGATTTTCGCGAAAGCGCGCTGGCGTTCCTTGAAAAACGCAAGGCAGTGTTTCACGGGCGGTAGAAGGTAATTTCACGTATTTTCACTCAGGGAGATCCCCATGGACCTGCGATTCACTGCCGATGAAATTCAATTTCGCGACGAGGTGCGGGGGTTTTTCCGCACAGCACTGCCTGCTTCGATCCGCCGCAAAATGGAGCTCGGCCAGCGTCTCTCGAAAGATGACATCGTTACCTGGCAGCGTATTCTCAACGCCAAGGGCTGGGCCGTGCCGAGCTGGCCGGTAGAGTGGGGCGGCACCGATTGGGGGCCGGTCAAGACCTACATTTTCAAGGAAGAAATGCAGCAGGCGCCGGCGCCCGATCCGCTGAGCTTTAACGTCAGCATGGTCGGGCCGGTGCTGATCGCTTTCGGCAGCGAGGCGCAGAAAAAACATTTTTTGCCGAAGTTGGCGAATCTGGATATCTGGTTTTGCCAGGGCTTTTCCGAGCCGGGTGCGGGCTCCGACCTGGCGTCTTTGCGGACAGCCGCCAAGCGCGAGGGCGACCACTACATTGTCAATGGTCAAAAAATCTGGACCTCGCGCGCACACAACGCCGACTGGATGTTTTGCCTTGTTCGCACCAGCAGCGAAGGCAAGCCGCAGCAGGGCATTTCGTATCTGCTGATCGACGTCAAGACGCCGGGCCTCACCATACGCCCGATCCACACCATCGACGGCGAGCATCATTTTAACGAAGTGTTTTTCGACAATGTGCGCGTGCCTGCCGAAAACATCGTTGGTGAAGAAAACAAGGGCTGGACCTACGCCAAATATCTTCTGGGACACGAGCGCGTGGGCATCGCGCGCATTGGCGCAGCCAAGCATCGCATCCAGCGTGCCAAGGCGCTGGCGGCCGACGTGATGATCGGTGACACGCCGCTGTCCGAGACGACGCGCTTTCGCGAAAAGGTCGCGTCCATTGAAGTGGAATTGAAAGCGCTGGAGATCACGCAAATGCGCGTGGTGGCGAATTCCGTGCGGCTGCCCAAGGGTGCGGCTGATCCGACTTCGTCGATCCTGAAGTTGAAGGGTACGGAATTGCAGCAGGCCACCACCGAAATCCTGATGGAAGTCGCGGGTGCGAATGCAATGATCCGTGAACCGGATCATCTGTGGGGCACGGCCACCGAGCCGTCCATCGGGCCGGAATGGACGACGACCACGGCGGCAGATTACTTTTACATGCGTGCCGCTTCGATCTACGGCGGCTCGAATGAAATTCAGAAGAACGTAATCGCCAAGCGCATTCTCGAATTGTAAAACCGAACCTGCGAAAGCCACAGCCATGGATTTTGATTTCAACGACGAACAACGCATGCTTAAAGACAGCGTCAATCAGCTCATCGCTGACCGCTACACTTTCGAGCAGCGCAAGTCCTACATGAAGGACGCCAGCGGTTTCAGCCGTGACGTGTGGAACCAGTTCGCCGAAATGGGCTTGCTCGGTCTGCCGTTCGATGAAAAGTTCGGCGGTGTGGGTTACACGGATGGCGGGGCGGTGGAAACCATGATTGTCATGGAAGCCTTCGGCCGGGGATTGACGCTGGAGCCTTATCTCGCCACGGTGGTGCTGGGTGGTGGGCTGATCCATCGGGGCGGCAATGACGCACAACGCGAAGCCCTGTTGCCGAAGATCGCGGATGGCAGCCTGATGCTGGCGTTCGCGCACGAAGAGGCACAATCGCGCTACAACCTCGCCGATGTGGCCACCACCGCGAAGCGCGATGCAGATGGCTGGTTGCTCACCGGTGAGAAAAATTTTGTGGTGCATGGCAATTGCGCGGACAAGATTATTGTCTCCGCGCGTATTGCGGGGGATCGCGCCAGCCGGGATGGCATTGGTCTGTTTCTGGTGGACGCGAAGGCGCCCGGCGTGGCGCGCAAGTCGTATGAAACACAGGACGGTCAGCGTGCCGCGCAGATCAGATTATCTGGCGTGAAAGTCAGTTCCAACGATGCCATAGGTGATCCGGACAAGGCATTGCCGCTGATCGAAAAAGTCACTGATACCGTGCTGGCGGCGGTGGCGGCCGAAGCGGTGGGCGCGATGTCGGCGGCGCATGAAGTCACGCTCGACTACCTGCGTACGCGCAAGCAGTTTGGTGTTGCCATCGGCAGCTTTCAGGTGTTGCAGCATCGCGCGGTGGACGTGCTGGTAAGTCTGGAGCAGGCGCGCAGCATGGCCTACTACGCCACCATGATGGCGAATGATCCTGACCCTGCAGAGCGCAGCAAGGCGATATCGGCCGCCACGGTGCAGATACGCCGCTCCGGCAAATTCGTCGGCCAGCAGGTGGTGCAGTTGCACGGCGGCATCGGCATGACCCTCGACTACAAAATCGGCCATTACTTCAAGCGGCTGACGGCGATGGAATCGTTGCTGGGAGATACCGATTATCATCTGGCGGCTTTGGCGCGGGCAGGTGGTTTGATTGAAGCCAGTGCTTGACATGAAAGCCAGCCAATCCCTTTTTTTAGACATTCGCGGCATTAAGTATCACTGCCGAACCTGGGGCCAGGAAGGTGCGCCCAAGGTGTTTATGTTGCATGGTTTTCAGGATGTCTCCGCGTCATGGCAATTCACGGTCAATGCCTTTGAGAAAGACTGGCACATCATTGCGCCCGACTGGCGCGGCTATGGCCTTTCCGGCTGGGCGGGGCAGGATACCTACTGGTTCCCGGATTTTGTAGCTGATCTGCACGCCCTTCTCGATCACTTCGAGCCGGACGAGCCGGCGACCATCGTCGCGCACAGCATGGGCACTAGCATCGTGGGGATCTACGCGGGCGCAGTTCCGGCGCGCATAGCCAAGCTCGCCATTGTCGAAGGATTCAGCGCGCTGCCGCCCGGCGCTGAGGAAGCGCCGCGCCGATACGCCAAGTGGTTGCGCCAGATCTCTCGTGGTGAGCAGCAGCGGCCGTATGCGGATTTCGCGGATTTTGCCGAGCGCATGATGGCGGAGAACCCGCATCTGACGGCGGAGCGCGCGCAGTTTCTGGTGCAGCACTGGGGTGAGGAAGAAGCCGACGGCACGGTGGTGCGGCGCGCCGATCCGGCGCATAAAGTGGTGCGCCCCACGCCCAATCGCCATGACGAGTTGGTGGCCTGCTGGCGCGAAATTACCGCGCCAGTGCTGTTTATCGAAGGCGCGGATTCACGTCTGGTGGCTGACGCGAAACGCAACCCGGAGGCGTATCAGGAACGCCTTGCGGCGTTCCAGAATCTGGTGGATGTGGAGCGTATTGAGGATGCAGGTCACAACATCCATCACGATCAGCCGGAGGCGCTGGCGAAAGTGATTGAGAAATTCCTGCTAAGTTAAGTATTTGTTTTAATTGATTATTTTTTTAGATCTGACTTAGTGCTGCGGCTCGGCTTTCAGCAGCAGCCGTGTGAAATGCCGCCCGGCAAATTCCTGTCCGGCGTTCAGCGGCAAGCGGTCCTCATTCAAGCTCGGGTCGAACAAATTTTCCGGCGCGTCGAGTTCCAGTAGATTCATGTAGCGTGCCGCTGGGTCGACGCCGATTTGTGCGGGTGCGGGGGCGTGCTGCAATTGCCAGATGCGGTGCACGCCGGGCAGTTCAAGCACGCGCTTTAAGTGCTGTGCCGTGTCCGCCTGAAACTTCGCTTCGGCATCACCCGTGCCCTTGAAGTGGTATTCCATGCGCGCCCAGAAGCGGCCCGCGCGGTTGTCTTTCTCGGTCAACCCCAGTACACGGTA